>JBGPHY010000172.1:0-9757 GCA_041484625.1 Terriglobia bacterium
CCGTAGAGTTCCTTAAACTTCAAGCCCAGGATCTTCTCCAAAACCGGGTTGCGAAATCGTGACCGCACCACCAATAGGCCTGTTCCTATGTGAACTGCTTCCTCCAGCGCAGCCAGGTTTTGGCTGGAATAAGAATCCAGGTCCGCTAGCCAAATAACGATCCCGTAACGTATGTTCCTGGAGTGATCCAGTAGAGAGGAGCTACCTAGATGCTGTTGGTCCAGCCGCAAAACGTCAAAGGGGACCGACCACGCTTTGAGCATTGCAGCGACCGGTTGGAATTCGTCCTTCATGTGATCTACAACCAGACTGGCAGGATCCCCCCAGCGCTCCACCACCAAGAGGACCCGATACGGCTTGGCTGGCCAGGGACCATTCGATGCCCGGACGTCGGTTGTCAGTTGAATGAAAGACGATAAAAATAGAGCCAGAGAAGTCCACAGACACAGCCGGAAGAACACACACGATTTGCGCACGGCCCCCATAGGCATACCTCCTGCTTCGATAATCTGGAGCAACAATCAGCCTCTTGTCTTAGTACAACTGATTGCCTTCAGGATGATCGCGTTGTTGGGGATGATTTCTCCGAAAGAATTCTCAAAGCCAGCCACCGCACCCCGGAAGCGGGTGGAACCCTTCAGGCGGACTTCCTTGATGACTTTCCCCAGCCGAGGATTGGTCCACTCCGTGGCGAAGAAGGTAATGGATTTTTGGTCTTCCTGTCCACAGGCTACTGCATCTGCACCGTAGCAATAAGCTCCGGCAGGCTGGGCCATGCCCCAGTTCCATTCCAGGATGTTGATACCGTAACGGACCGGAATGACTTCAGGCAATCCGTCCTCATAAATCACTTCATACCATCCCAGCAGATCCGCCGAGTCTTCGAAATCCCAGATTAATCGATAGGCCTCCTTATTGGTGGCGGGTTTGGCGCAGGCATGAAGAAAAACCAAGCTGGTGACGTCCATCCCAATTTTGATGCCTGCGACTTCGCGCGGGAGGGGATTCGGATTTTGTCCCTCGGTTCCGACCATGACTACTCCCTTTTCGCCGACCAAGCCTGCTAACTCGAACACCTTGCTGCCCGCAGTCACTTTTCCCTCCCGAAGGCCCCCAAGATCCACGCCAAGTGTGGATTCGCGAAGTGGCATATTGAACCGAGAGGAGATGTCAATCGGAGTGACCGGATCTCCTGTCTCACTGGGAGGCCGTTGGCCACTGAGCCTCAAACGAAGCCCGGGGATGAGTGCCTGGGTTATTCCGGACAGGTCCTTAGGCTCCAGAGGCTGCTGGGACCACAAGAGACTGCTGCATCCAAGGACATCCCGAAGGAGGTCTTTGCACATGTTGAACTCGGTTGTCGCTGCCCACGAGGACGGGGCACCTCCAATGATGGTCGATCGTTTGCTCCGTTCCCGATAGTTTTGTACGAAGGGGGTCATGTTGCCGTAAACTTGATGAAAGCCCATTTCCTCCACTTGTGCTTCGGTGGACTCGCCCCCCTCTTCCTCACTCCAGAACCAATTGAAAATCAAAATGTCTTTGGGCACTGAAGCTTTGACCTGTTGAGGAGTCATGGCTCCCGGCGACTGATAGGCCCAACCATCCGGGGCTTTGCGCCTTTGCAGGCCTTTGCCACGGACCCGTTCCAGCAAGTAATCCCCCCAAATCGCCATCCTGATGTTTTTCTTGGACAAGTAGTCGTGGACCTTCCGGAGGTCCTCTCCATACACCTCTCCCGGGTCTCTGTCCTTGCAG
The DNA here is from genome assembly GCA_041484625.1 of Terriglobia bacterium. GTDB lineage: Bacteria > Acidobacteriota > Terriglobia > Versatilivoradales > Versatilivoraceae > JBGPHY01. Next base: position 1,759 of record JBGPHY010000172.1, read on the forward strand.
CACGGACCCACTCCAAAGGGTGCAAACCATTCATCGTGGCCGGCATGAACCATTTTGGGTTTCATCACTTCGATATACTCATCCATCACATCGAACAAAAGCTCGTAGCTCTTGGGGTTACAGGCGCAATAAGTGTCCGGCCATTTCACACCGGGCACCTGCGAAAGTTCTCGATGTCTTGACAGAAGATAGAAGCTGTGGGTCAGGGAAGGGACCTCGGGCACGACCTGGATGTGATTCTGTTCAGTCCACTTCACCAGGCCGGCAACTTCGTCCTTTTCCAGAAACCCCCCGTCCGCCGTATCCTGGTGAGAAGAATTCACCTCCATCTCGTGAGGAACGCCAGGCGGATAATTCCTTCGGCTGAAGTTCGTATCCCGCGCGAACTCAACCCAGCCGGAGTTCAATTCCGGGTGACGGTCCAGACGCATGCAGGCATTCATCTCCATCATCAGCGTGTTGAACTTGTAGAGTGCCATGAAATCTTGAATGAAACGTTTGAAGAACGGAATGTTGACTCGACTCGGGAGATAGAGCTTGACCCCGCGAAACGTTTTATCGGGCCAGTCTCGAACCTGCAGGCTGCGAACCTGGATTTTCTGACCCGCCTTCTTGATCAATTGCCGAAGTGACTGTAACCCGTAGAAGGCTCCCCTTTCATCGCTGCCCGCAATCAAGATCGACCGTTCGTCGACGTGAAGAAGGTACCCTTCAGGACCTGGAGACTTGGCTGAAACCGCCACCTGAAGACGGGCGCAGTGCTCCCTGATCAGGGGATTGTTAATGGATCCCATCATAATGAGCCGCCCGCTTTGAGGCGGCCGGTCCACACGCTGAACGCGAAGCTGAAGGTCGTGCCAGTCACTGAGCTCGTTGGAAAGGCAGCGGGACAAATGCACATCGCTCGCCGAAGCATCTGCAGGCAGAAGGATGGCTGTCTGATCGTCCACAGTGAAGTCATTCTCGCCAATCTTCAATTCCCGGGGCTTGGGAAATAGAAAGGGCGGATCGAGGAGCGCGTTGGCGGGTCCGATATTTTGACCGAGCGGATTAGCTGGCAGGCGAAAGAGAGAAGCTCCGGGACAAACGAAAGAAGGAACCCCCGCCAGGGCGGCCAGGGTGACACCTGCCGTCCTCAGAGCATCCCTTCGATTGACCAGCACGCCGAAGCGTGAGACTTTACCGGCCCCCCTGTCGGTTTCAGTTGAGAATTTGGAGACGCCCTTCCAATTTGCCATGGAGACCTCCTCTGATGATATGAGACTATTCTGTTGACAAGAATTGTACTTGATCTGGCAAACCTGCGACTTCCAAGACGATTTATACCTCATGCCGGCTCGAGAGCGAAATGCCATTCCTGCATTATTCTTTTCACAGGCTCGGTGACAGCTCCTATGCGCTCTGCTAATGCCCAGGGCGGAATGACTGCAGGGGAGGCAAGGGGTCATGATCCTTGAATTGGGCCATGAACTCCCAAATACGCGCCTGCAAGCGGCGCCAGTATTCGTACTCCGCGTCCCAGCGCCCCAATGCCGCCTGTTTCCGGTAGGGAGTGTATTCAGAATCCCACGCCAGGCGGTACTCTTCACGCATTTCGGAGATTGTGTCCATCAAGTCGGCGAAACGGGAATGATTACGCGCGCTGGCCTGCCTGCCGAGGAAGAAGTCCAAGTCTTCATGGCTCGGCTGCGGACCGAGCTTGGGGAAGAAACTGGCGAAGTCGATGGCGTAAATAAACTTCATCCCGGCGTAATCCAACATACGCGCCCCCAGTCGCAAACTGGAAAGGCCATAGGCATCAGGGGCTGCTTCCATAACCCGGTCGAGGTGTTCTTGAGCCTCTTCTGCCAGCAAGCGGCTGCTTCGTAATTCATCCAGGTGTTTCTCGGCTCGCGCTAGGACTGCAGGAGCCAACGGATCGTCCCATAGACGAAACATCGTTTCCGGACCTAGCGCAGCCATCACCTTTTGCTGGGATTGGGTCAGCGCCTCCAGAGCCGCAGCGACCTCTGGTGCCGAAGGCCCCGGGTACTGGACAGCGGCATAATCGGAGAAAAACCTCGCAAGTTCGATCGGCACGTCCTGCCATGCTGCCGCAGCGCTGTAAGCTATGCCGGGCAAAGTCATGCGGTACAGGACTTGGGCGGAGTCTGCCCAGTTCGTAGTGACCATGCCTAGGATCCCGTATTTGCGGCCAGCAGCTAAGAACCTCTCAATGTTGGCAAAGGATACTGTGAAGTTGGGTACGATTTCATCCCAGGCCCAGATGCCCGTGCCGATCACCTGGGGGATTTTCGCCCTCGCAAAGGGTTCCACCATGCCGGTGAAATCAGGGCCCTCATGGTAACCCCAGGGAACAGCAATCACATTGGGCGGAAGCTGAGAGAACAAGTCGGGATAACGATTGAAGAGCTGAACGCCGCTGTTCAGATCCGCCCAGAACATCGCCTGTTTGCCGCCTTGGCGCAAGAGCTCAGCCAACTCCTTCAACTCATCGATATAAAGTTTCTTTGGATCGCCTCCGCCATTGCCCTCACTGCCGGCTCGCTCCAGCTCCCACGGTTCGTCGAATCCCAAATGGAACCACGGACTGGGGAACAGGGCCGCCATCTGAGCCACCCACTCCTTCATCAGCGCACGAACCTCCGGGAGGCGCGGATTGATCTCGCCGCCATACGGCAGTGCAGAGAGACGTGCGTATCGTTCCAGGCGGAAAACGTCATGCAGATGCCCGTAGAACTCCATGCAGGGCACAACGTCCACGTGCCTTTCGCGGCCGTATTCGATAATCCTTCGCACTTGCTCCTGGCTGTAACGTGCGCCGGGATTGATGAGGGGATAGCCTTTAAACTCAATGGTTGCCTCAGAATAAAAGTAGTACTGGTTGCCTTTCCAACGGGCCAGGAAATCAATCTGGCGCCGGATTTCCTCTTCGGTTGGCATTGGGCCGTGGCTCAAATCCATCATCAATCCACGATAGGAAAGCGATGGCCAATCCTGAATCTCCACTTCCGGAATGAAAGACCTCTCCCCTTTGCCATTGGCCAACTGAAGCAGAGTTTGAATCCCATAGAAGATCCCGGCCGAGGATGTCGCCCGAATTTCAACCCCCTTGGGCGTGACCCGCAACGTGTAGGCCTCGCGTGAATCCGACCCGAGGTGTTCATTCCGCAACGGCAGTGGATCCACCGACCCGGTTCGATTGAGCAGAATCGTTCTTCCCCCCGTGTTGGTTTCCAAGACAGGTATCTGTTTGCTCAGCCGGGCCGTGAGATCAGCGGACAACTGCCGAGCAGCGAACCGATCTTCTGTGCTCGGGTTGGAAGCAAAACAGATGGCCAGCGAGTTCAGTTCCAGCTGACTTTTGCCGAATTGAATTTTTTGTGGTCGCGGAAGCAAAACGCGAGGACCCTCCGCATATCCAAACAACCCCAATCCCATCCACAATAAAATAAAACAGGCAACTCGATTCACGTTGATTCCCTCCCGCCTATTGTGGATCTGCAGGTCAGCCGGCGTTTCGAATGAGGATCTGAGCCTTTCTCCGCTCTTCCCAGAGAGTAATGAGTAATGTGCTGGTCAGGACTAGAATCTCTCCGACGATGGCCATCATAGTCAGCCGCTCTCCCAGCCATATCGCTGCGATCGGCAGTCCGAAGAACGTGATCAGGTAGTTGGAGAGTGTGGCCTGAATGGCATCCAATTGTTTCAGGGCTTTCAGGAAGAGCACCATTGAGAGGTAGTTATGAAAAAAAGTCAGCAGAGTGAGCCCGATCCACGTTTGGGTAGTGAACTGGGGAATTCTTCGAAAAACCTCAAACTCCTGGTGCAGAGTTAAAGGTGTCAGGATCACGAACATCGCAGCATAAGTGTAGAAGAGCATCTCCAACGGCGAATAGCGTTCCAGCACTTTCTTTCCATAGGAGTTGTAGAAGGAACTACCGAGGACCCCTGAGAAAATGAGAAGATTCCCGAGCAGGTATCCAGTCCCGAAATCCAAGTGTCCCCAATCGAAATTGGAGCAGAGTAGCACCCCCAGGATAGCCAGACCGAAACTGACCCAGCGGACCGTAGTCATCCGTTCTCCTAACAACAGAACGGCAAGAACGGCCGTGCAAACCGGCAAGGCCAGCATTAGCAGGGCAGCATTGCTGGCCAGGGATATCCGGGTTCCCCAAGTCACCATCACTTGGCCTGGAAAGACTCCAATCAGTGCCAGGATCAAGAACAGGACAACATCTTTCCAGTTCCTGCCTCGAGCTGAGGCGGAAGAATTGCGTTCAGCGCGAACAAAGGGATACAGCATGACCGTCGCCAGAGTCATGGGAGCCCAAACCGTAAACAGAGACCCCACCTGGTCCTGCACCAGTTTGATACAGGTGAACTGCAGGGCCCACATCAAATTGCAGCCAAATAAGAACAGCCAGGATCGCATGGAAGTCTCCTATGAAAATGAGTTTGGAGTTCATGCTTTAGCATGCCCGAGGCAATGGCAACCTAAAGGTTGAACTCCGAACCAATCAGCCATTTTCATTGGCGGTAGTGAACTTGAAAAGCTCATGGGGCACTCCTATGAAAACAAGCTCAGTTTGGAGCTCCGGCTTTAGTCGGCACCGCCTGAAGGCGGCACTCCGAACCCCAGTTTTACTTGCTATAGCACGCCAAATAAGCGCAGTCCGTTCTCCGGTGTTTGCAGTTCCACAGTCTCTCCTTCTTGCTCCAGTGCTGCATGGCCCCATTCCACGACTCACCAGATCGCCCGATGGTACGTGCGCTCGCTCCTAGGCTGGCACGGCAGGGTTGTGGGGCATGTTCAACTGGTCCAACAACTCCAACACTTTGTTATTGAGAAATACGATATAGTTCCTGTCGCTCTCCCACAGTTCCATCCGCAGGTCGCGCACCGCAATTTGTGACAGGATCCCTCTGGCCTGCAAAAGCATTTTTTCAGCAGGATGGAATAGCTCCATGTGTTGCAGACTGAAGACAATCTGGGGGAGCACTCCCTGGAAGATCCGGAATGCCTCGTCCATCTGATTTTGCCTCACCAACCGGAACACGCGAGTCAACAAGTCAGTCAGGCCCAATCCAGGCATGATGCCGGAAATTCCAACCGGGACCAGTTCCATCACGTACATGCCGCCCCACCCTTCAATGACCCCGACCTCCCCATGAGTGGCATCCAGAATGGATTTGATCTTGGATCCCATCAAGGGATCCTCCAACTTGACATAACGGAAATGGGGATGAACTCGGTGCAGGCTGACAATGAAATCCGGACCAATGGTGGAGCCGCCCGGATTGAAATCCTGAATGATGAGGGGAATTTCAATAGCCGTCAACAAGCGGTCAAAGTAGCGTAACAAGTCCCGTTCACTGAGAGAAAACAAACGCGGAACTGCGGCAGCGATCGCGGTAGCGCCAGCCCTTTGCGCATAAACAGCTTCCTCCACGGCCAGGCGTGCCGACGGGTAGTTCACCTGCCCAATGACAGGGACCCATCCGGCTGCGGCGGTAACCGCTTCATCAACTACCAACCGTCTCTCAGCTTCCGAGAGTTTGTAGAACTCGCTCGCATACGCAGGCAGACACACCGCGCAGGCCCCTGCCGCGTGCGCAAATTCAATCAAGCCTCGCAAGCTGCTGCAGTCTATTTGTTCATCGCCATTAAATGGAGTGGGGATGATGGGAACCACTCCGTCAATTTGAAAACTGCTCACTGACCCCATGTCCTCTCCTTAGAAGCCTCGTCTTGATGATCTGGATTCTAAACCTGCGGCTCATTCGATCATGGATTGCTGATTGTCGGTTTCCGAATGATCCCTATCAGTCGCTATTGGCCAAAATCGGTAATCACACATCGGAAATCGGAACCGATCGTCCCCCAAACTCAGCTGTTCCCCGGCACACAGTACCTCACGCCTGACACCTTCCCAACACCTCTTCTCTATCACCTTTCCCCGGGTCCGTGCACCACCGCTTCCAGGGGGGGTAGGGTTTGACCGTCGCGGAGCTTCCGGGAAAAGTCTCGCAAAAGTGCTTGAAGTTTCCGCCAGTACTCATACTCCGCATCCCAACGGCCCAGTGTGGAATCCAGCCGGTACTCGGTGTACTCTGTGAGCCAGGCTTTTTTGTAATCTCGCCGCATTTCCGTGATCTGATCCATCGGCCGTGGCAATGATGTGTGGAATGCTGCGGGCTGAAAGCGGATCCAGCCACTCCGCGTAATTGGCCTTGGGGTCGTATTCCCAGGCTACGTCAATTAGCCCTGGTGGCAGTTCCGAAAAGATCTCGGGATACTTCTTGATGATGTCGCCCCAGGCCATGACTCGTTTTCCACGCTTCTGAAACAAGCCGGCCACAGCATTCAATTGTTGAACGAATAACTTGGCTGGCGTCGCACTGCTGCCTTCTTTATGCGCGGCCATCTCGATCTGCCAGGTCTCATCGAACCCGATGTGCACGAACGGACTTGGAAACAGGTCCACCAGTTCATTGGCCCAATTTGACAGAAGTTCCATCACTTTAGGATTGCGCGGATTGAACTCCCCCCCATGAGGCAGAGCTGCCAATTCGGCATAGCGTTCTACTCGAAACAGGTCGTGCAAATGCCCGTACAACTCCAGACAGGGGATGACGTCAATGTGCCGCTCCCGACCATAGGCAATGATCCGCCGCACCTGCTCTTGGCTGAATCGGCCCTTCGGGTTCAACAAGGGGTACTTCTCCAGTTCAATGCTGGCCTCACTGTAGAAGTAATACTGGTTGCCTTTCCAGCTGGCCAAGAAGTCAAATTGCCGTTTCACCTCGTCTTCGGTGAACAACGGGCCATGACTCATGTCCACCATGATCGCTCGATAGGCCAGCGACGGCCAATCTTCGAGCTCCACGAATGGCAGCGAGGCAGTTTCTCCTTCTCCTTCGACCAGCTGGCGGATAGTCTGAACTCCATAGAAGAGTCCAGCCGAAGACCGTCCACGAATCTCGGCGCCCTCTGGTGTAATTTTAAGAAAGTAGGCCTCGCGAGAGTCCGGCCCCGGGCGATCGCCCGCAACAGGCAGCGGATCCACAGCCCCAGTCCGGTTCAGCGTGATAGCTTTGCCACCCCGATTGACGTCCCCCACAGGCACGGGCTTACCCAGTTTGGCGGAGAGAACAGCGGAGAGCTGCTGGGCCGCAAATCGGTCTTCAACTGCCGGGATTCCGGCGAAACCAATGCTCAGCGAATTCAGGGGCAGCCGGCCCTCTCTCATCTGGATCTTCTGCGGCCTGGGCAATAGGACCTTAGTACCTGCGGCTGCTGGTAACAAGGAACTTAGCATCAGCACTAACAGCAGGTTTGTTCTTCTCATGGCAAATTCCTCGCGGGATGACTCACACTTCCGGATAGTGGACTGTTGTCCCCCGGCGCAACGCCAGGTTAGCCAGATAACCTGCTCTGGCCGCGGCGATGCCGGTGGACACCGGCGCATTGGGAGTTCTCCTGGACTTGACACAGTCCAGGAAATTCCGCAGATGGTCTTGTGTCCCGTCGCTTACCGACTTGGCTTCCCGCAATGGCTTCTCAAGATCCGGGGTCTCAGAATAGCGGGGCAGTTCCGGATAAAAAGAGAATCCACCTCGGTGGACTCTCAGCATGGCCTTTGTCCCCCGGAATGTCAGTCCCCCGCCTTCGCGGTAGCCGATCAAGGTCCCGTTATAGACCACCTGGAAATTACCCGGATAGTGGAGCGAGGCATTCTGGGTATCAGGCGCTTCAAACTCCGGCAGGACATATCGCTCACCCATGGCCTGTATGGTCCGCGGTGTGTCACTCATCATGAACCAGTGAACTACATCGACCCAGTGGACAAACAGGTCCGTGAAAGCCCCGCCGCCGTAATCCCAGAACCAGCGCCACTGACGGAAGCGTATGGGGTCAAAGGGGCGGTCAGGGGCAGCGCCTAACCAACGTTTCCAATCCAGTTTTTGTAATTCAACCGGTTCTGGCTGGTTGCCG
>JBGPHY010000173.1:0-9685 GCA_041484625.1 Terriglobia bacterium
AGACCATAGCTTTATCGTCGGGGTTCCGCGAAATGAGATTTTGCAATCTCTCACACACCGCCGCTTGAAGGGGATGTTCGTCGCTACGACTGAAAATGCCGGCCAGCATAGTCATTGTTTTGTCTCAGGAGTCACTTTAGTGCGCCCTACTTAGCTGCCAGGGCAACCCGCCCCCCTTGAAACATCCAACCCCATACTTCCTTTATCTCATCACGGAGCGGTCCACCGACTCTGAGCAAGACCGCGCCATAGACGACGGATCCGATTAATACGGTTACAGCAAGGCGAGCCGCTGGAAGATCTTCGCCCCAACGTGTCCAGCCCCATTGAATCAATACAACGGCCAGAGCCATGATGGTAGAAGCAGTCACAGCGGGCCTGAACTGTGCAAGAAAAGTTTTCCAAGGTAAACGCATTTCACGGAGAGCTCCTCCTGCCAGCCATGCCAAGGCCAGCGGATACGCTGTAGACCACGCGATCGCCACACCTATAGCCCCCCACTGAGCGGCCCCTGCCCAAAACAAAAAAGGCATTATTAGTAACTGTATAAGCGTGTACCGGAATATAAAACGAGTACGATAACATGCCATCAGCACCGGAGATAACAGCACGGCGACCGAAGAAAATATGGCATACACACAGAGCACCTTCAGCACCGGCACAGCGGATATCCAGTGTGTGCCCAGAGCTACTCGGATGAAGTCTTCCGCCTCCAGCAAGAGACCAATGCACAAGGGAAAGCAAATGCACGCGACGAGACGAAGACTCCTCAGAAAGGCAGTACGCATTGCTTCTCGATTCCCTTGCAGCTCAGCCATCATGGGATACGTAATTTGGTTGACCGCCCCAGAAACCTTCTCCACAGGCAAGGTAGCAAGCTGCTTGGCCATAGAAAATAATCCCAAAGTGGCCTCTCCGGAAACCTTACCTAGTACAAAGCTATCTGCCTGCTGATATGCCGCCCAGCACATTCGGGCACCAAGAGTGGTTAAGCTGTACCGAACAACCTCACCGGTTCTGCCGCCCCCAAATCGAAGTCCTGGCCACCAGCCTACGAACCAGAAAATCATTAAATTTTGAACCAGAGGCTGAATCAATACTCCAGTCACAAGGGCCCATACTCCGGCCCCGGCCCAAGCCATGCCGAGAACTACCGGTATCGTCACTACTGCGGCTCCGATTTCGGCCTGTGAGATTTTATCTAGCGCCAATCTTTTCCTCAACAGACTATCCGGCACCACTCGAAGGGCGAGCAGAAGCAAAGACACGCCCGAAACCCGTAAGACACTGGAGAGAAGGGGACTGTCGAACCACGAGGCAATAAACGGTGCTGACGCATATAACGCAAGATATCCCGCGCTAGCAATGATCATCGTCAACCAGAAACAGGAATTAAGCTCCTCTTCCTCTAACTCACGAAATTGAATGATCGCTGCTCCGAGGCCCATCTCCGCGATCAGTGCTATGCTGGTCGTCCAAATTCCTGCAAGCGCCATAACCCCATAATCGCTAGGGGCGAGCAGTCTGGCCACAAGCAGGGTGCTTATCAAGGAAAGAACCTGAATCCCCCCGCGAGACCACACGATCCAAAAAACCGATTTTGCGATCCGGTCCCTCACTGATGAGCCTTCTACGAGTGAGTCTTCCTTCCTTATCAAAGTTTTCCTGCTCTCTTTATGACACTCTTGGTTCCGCGCTCTCGAAACATAGCGGCGCGGGAATAGCGCACCGACCCAACACAGTACTTCGTAGGGGATGGTCTGCAGCTGCTCTGCAATATCTGCAGAGGTTATCACTTCTCCCCCCTGGGCTCCAAGCAGGATGACTTCCGGCCTTCGACGGATATGTTTTGACTACCCTCCTCAAGAATCGCCATCACTTCACGTGAGGATAGCCACCAACGTGCTGTGAATCAGAAATAATTGGCTTGTACGGGCCGAAGGCTTCAGGAGTGAATATACGAACCAGGACAAGCGGGATTGAAAATGTAAGGAGAAACGCCACCCCGCGTCCGACAAAAAGAAGGCCCATCTGTCTTGTTAGCGAGTGTTCCTTTGGCAAGGCCTTCATTCTCTTTATTAATGCGTCGCTCACCTTAAAGCTCGAGCTTTTGGGCCACCAACCGGATACCCAGTATTGATCTAATCGGGAAGTATCCCGCAAGTCTCTTTGCTAAAACTTTCGGAAATCTCCTCAGGACCGCTTCACACCATATTGCCGGAAGCAGACTTGTAACGAAAAATATGCCTTTAATTCCGACGCAGTTTCTAATTTGCGAAAAGCCCACACTTCGGAAGAGCCTGTCTAGCTCAGAATTCATGTATTCTTTTAAATGAAATCCCGTTGCGATGCTGTCAAAATCACGAGACACGTCATGCGGACCGGACAAGCTATTAGGAGTGACACAAATGTATGTACCGCCGGCCGTCAGCACTCTATAGACGTTTTGGATTTGCTCAAGTGTGTCCTCTGGATGTAAATGCTCTATAAGTTGATTGCTATATACAATGTCCACGCTATTATCGGGCAAAGGAACATGGCATCCATCAGAAAGGATTAGACTGAAATTCTTTGGACAGCTGGAATTCTTGGTGATTTCTGAAGAAACGTCAACGGCATAGACATTTCTTACATGTTTCGCAACTTCAAACGACAAACGACAATCGCCGGCTCCCAATTCCAAGAATGTAGATTCAGGTCTTAGGAAACGTTTTAGGAGTCGCATCTGCGCTGTTATTGTTGCACAAGTCTCATTGTCATCGACCTTTCTTGTTAGCATGGGGTGATGAGGGACCCTGCGAAAAAGTTCGTTGTATACTGCACCATATAAGGATCGTCTCTCTTCTTTAGGAGCGTTTCTCAGTTTCGCAGCCAACTCTTTTTCAATCTCATAGTGCTCTCTAAGTTGTGTCCATGACCTCGAATCGCTCTTACCTTTCATTTTAAGATGACTCCTTCCTCGTCCAATGTCCCACCCGACCCCAAGCATACGGTCGCCTTCGAGGCATCCCCGCTTGGGAAGTCTCCATTCCATGCCCCCTCAAAAAAGAAGCGGGGATGAGTCTCTACCCATTGGATACCCCCTAGAGTAACTGCACCTTCATGAAACCTCTTTCTGGTCATGGAAATACTTCGCAATCCAACGAGCCAGTGATCGAGCATACAAGTCATGACCTTCAGCAGTGAAGTGCGGATCGCCCAACGGAAAATAAAGGGAACGACCATTATTATTCAAGGATGCTCGGCGGAAATCTTGAAGTGGGATTAGGATTTCAATGCCGTGTTTCGAAGCAAATTCGCGTAAAAGGCGATCAACCTTGTCTACCTCGAAGTCATCTTCTTCATAATCCAGGTATGAAATGAACTGAGCTAGGCTCTCACGACTGAATTGTGTTTTCCCTGGTATCATGGCCAAAAGCAAAGGAATTTTATGGGAATCCGTTAGTTCTTTGATCATCAGTAATGTTTCATAAGACTGCTCAAGACCTGCCTGGAGACTCGGGGGGTACTTGCGCAATGCCGGTCGCAAGTTAGCATCCAGTGATTCATACCCTTCCAATTTTTCCTTGACCCCTATCCGGACGAGAAAACGAAGCAGCCGACGGTCGGAATTAACACGGCCTATCACGAAACTATAGAGCGCACTCTTTTCTCCAAGAAATTTTTTCGTCTTAAGCGGCAAACTCGAATTGGGATCTGAAGCATTGAGCGCTTTTCGGGGCGGAAGGGGGAATCCGGAACCTAAACCATTTTTCGGATGATAGTCTTCAATATCATTCGCGCAAATATTGATGACCACTAAATCAGGGTTGTAGCTCAGCCCCTCACTCTGAAGATAGCGATATTCCTGTTCAAGGCCATAAGCCGTAACTCCAAGATTAATGACCTTCACTCCTTCAAGTAATTGTTCCAACCGCGCTGCGAACGTTTGATTATCATTTACACCATACCCCCACGTAAAAGAATCCCCCACCAATAAAACCCTCTGCTCACCAGGTCTTTTCTCCTTAGAGATTTCTGGTCCACGTAGACCCAGGGAGTTCGTGGAAAAAGTTGATTCGAAATACCCCTTTTGAGTGTGCACGCCACGAACATTAGGGTTGGGGCGCCACCCCAAGTTGTTGTCGATTCGATAGGAAGTTGAGCGGAGGAGAGAAAAAGTTGTGTCAGGAAGCGGGGCCCCCACGACGACCCGCAACAATAATTCGAGCACCAGGAGCGTAACAAATAGTGACCCCGTGCTTAGTAGAGCCATAGCAAATAGAGTTTTAGCCTTGGATCGCTTATTCGGAATAGACATTTTCTGCCCTTGGGCTACGGTATCGCATGGGTACGTGCCGTACTAAATGCATTCCGCGATCCCTGGTCCGATGGTTTAACATGATCGCTTCCGATTCGTCAGCGTAGTAGCGCTGCAACGATCGCCTCAGCGGATCGGCCGTTTCCGAAGGGTTGCGCTATCGGTTCGGGCGGAATTGGGCGGTGCGCAGCTCGTTGGATTGCCCCAACATCTGTTCCTACAATTTGGTTCCACCCCAATTCCAACGTCTCCACCCATTCGGTTTCCTCCCGCAAGGTCACACACGGCACGCGGAGCCAATACGCTTCTTTCTGGACGCCGCCGGAATCCGTCAGAATCACCCGCGCGCGGCGCTCCAGGGCCAGCATATCCAGGTAGGAAACAGGTTCGCTCAGGCGTAATGCTTGATCTGGAGAGGGCGATGTAATGAATGAAGCATCCAGCGTCTGTAATATCTTTCGTGTTCTTGGATGGACCGGCCAGACGACCGGATAGGTTTTGCTGATTTCTCGAAAAGCCTCAAGAATCGCCTGCAGCCGCCCGGCGTCATCCGTATTTTCGGCCCGATGCACAGTCGCCAAACAGTATTCCTTTGACCGCAGTCGGAGTCGTTCCAGGATTGTGGATTTCGCCTCGGCGACCTTGACGTTGTAGAGTAGCGAGTCATACATGACATCACCGACAAGGTGCACGCCTTTGGAGATGCCTTCCTGAGCGAGATGTTTAACCGACGTCTCCGTGGGACAAAACAATTGATCAGACAGGTGATCAGTGACAACGCGGTTGATTTCTTCAGGCATGCGCCGATTGAAGCTGCGCAGTCCGGCTTCCACGTGAGCAACCGGAATGTGCATTTTCGAGGCAGCGAGGGCGCCGGCCAACGTGGAATTGGTATCGCCGTAGACCAGGACGACGTCAGGGCGTTCCTTCACCAGCACGTCCTCGATCCCCTTCAGCATCTCGCCCGTCTGCACGCCATGGGAGGCCGATCCCACGCCAAGATTGTAGTTCGGCTTGGGAATGTCCAGCTCGCGGAAAAACGCCTCGCTCATGTTGTCGTCGTAATGCTGCCCTGTGTGGATGAGCACTTCGACAGCCGACTTACGGAGCACCCGAGAGACGGGAGCACATTTGATAAATTGGGGACGCGCCCCCACGATAGTAAGAATCTTCTGCATAGGCTCAATTCCGAAGTAAGTCCAAAGTCAGAATATTGCTCAGCACGGCACAATTATCAGCATGCCAGGAATTCTGTTGCTACTTGCGATGCGTACAGTACGGCGGAACAACATAATCCCGGTACAGGCTGGGATCACCGGTCATCCCCGCTTCCGCCGCTTTGATGATGTTGTACAGCTCTCGGGCAGTCACGTAGTGAAGGCGATACCCCGGGCGGTCTCTGTACTCTCTTTCCAGGTCTGAATACATCCGGTCCGCGGAATCTCCCAGCAGCACATCACGGTTCCGGTCCTCGGCTCCGTGGCACGAGACCTTCACCACGATCCATTCGGGTCTCCCCTTCACGTGGATATGCTGCCGTACCCAGCTCTTAACCCGATTAAGTGTAGGGGGATTGGAATCTTGCAGTTCTGAATTTTCAAGTCTCGGTATAATCCCATACTTCCGGTTATGCCAATTGAATCCTATCGGACCTTGAATGATCATGAGATCTCCGGTGGGGGGCCGTCCCGCCTCCACGTCTCTTCCCCAATCGTGGGACTTCGGCCCTCCGGGAATATTCGTCGCGTAATATATGGAGTTCACCTTCCTCGTCTGACTCACGCAGGGCGCGGTCGGCATGCTGAAATCGGCATAGCATCCGGTTTCCTTGAGGATGCGAATCTCCTCATCGACTCCGCAGTAATCGGGATCATTGCGGGAATTGGCCAAGGCCAGATTCCCGTGGATAAATCCATACGCATGACGAGGAGGGGTTTCCTGGGTCACGAGCGCGCCATGCTTCGAAAAGTGTTCGATGCCCTCCAGGAACTTCTTGCGCAAGGTCTCCGCATCGTCATGGCCGTGATGCAGGTGCAGCTCGATTTCCCCCAAACCTTGACGGCACAACTTCGCCAAGTCATCCAAAAACTCGGGGTCGTATTCCTCTCCGGGGTAAAACCACGTGTGCTGGACGGGCCTTCCATGGGAGTCTCGGTGTCTCAGGGCAAGCTCAGGAAAGCGATCCAACCACTGTTGCACACGTTCGCGATGCTTTTGGCGCGTGGACCCGGTCCTGATCGGCTCGAAGTGATCTACAAAGCAAAAGAGAATGTGCACCGGCCCCGCTTGGTCACCGTTACGGATGGCATGAGCGCGACGTTTTCTCTGTCTGAGAAACTCCAGGAACCAAATAGCAACATGTTTACGTCTGATTTCATACGCAACAAAAACACCGGCCGTTATTCCAAGCGCACCGGCCAACGCCAGTGAGAGATTTATTGTCATGCCCACGGTCTTTTGCTTCCCTCAGCAGGCAGTTTCATGCCTGGTAAAACCCCTTGATCGCGTCCACGACCGCCTGTTGCATCTCCCGCGTGAGCTCCGGATAGATGGGCAGCGCCACCGTCTCCCGGGCCGCGCGCTCAGCCTCAGGAAAATCGCCCTCCCGATACTCGAGAGAGCGGAAACATTCCTGGAGATGGAACGGCACCGGATAATACACTTCCGTCCCGATCCCGTTTTCTTTCAGGAACTCACGCAGGCGATCCCGGTCCGGGACCCGAATGACGAACTGGTTATAAATATGGTCGGTGACCGCGCCGGTGCCGGCATACTGCGCTTCGGGAAGAACCACCCCCGGCTTTTCAAGCAGGCCGCTCGCTCTGAACAGCACGCGGTAGCGCTCGGCGTTTTCCCGGCGTCGTTTCGTCCAGCCGTCCAGATAGTTCAATTTCACGTTGAGCACCGCAGCCTGGAGGGTATCCAGGCGGAAGTTCCCGCCGATCAGCTTGTGATAGTACTTGGGCTTGCCGCCGTGGACGCGCAGGACGCGGATCTTCTCGGCGAGCCGGGAATCATCGGTGACCACCATCCCGCCGTCGCCCAGCGCGCCGAGGTTCTTGCTCGGAAAGAAGGACAAGCACCCCACCGTGCCCATACTGCATGCCCGTCGGCCGTCACGGTATTCCGCGCCGATCGCTTGGGCGGCATCTTCGACGACGGCCAGGGAGTGCCTTGCTGCAAGGGCCAGGATGGGAGCCATGTCGGCACACTGTCCGTAAAGATGGACTGGGATGATCGCCTTGGTTCTGGACGTGATGGCCTCTTCGATCTTCCCTGGATCAAGGTTATAGGTACGCGGGTCAATATCCGCAAAGACCGGCTTCGCGCCGAGTCGGGCAATCACTCCGGCCGTCGCGAAGAACGAGTAGGGCGTCGTGATGACCTCATCGCCCGTCCCCACCTCAAGCGCCATGAGGGCGACCAGCAGCGCATCGGTCCCGGACGAGACGCCGATCCCGAACTGCGCCCGGCAATAGGAGGCGACGCGCTCCTCAAGTTTTTGGACGTCGGGACCGAGGATGAAGGCCTGGCTCCGGAGCACTTGCGCGATGGCGTCCAGCACCTCCTGTTGAATCGGATCGTGCTGGGCTTTCAGGTCGAGCAGCGGGACTTTCATACGAGCTGCATGCCTCCTCCGGTTTTTCGATAGTGTTTCCCACAGATGATACATTTCGCTTTACTCTCGCCCGCCTTCAGCTTCTCCCCGCATGCACAGACCCATCCCGTCACGCGGGCGGGATTGCCCACCATCAGCGCATGAGCCGGCACATCTTTGGTCGCCACCGCCCCGGCCCCGATGAAGGCATAGCGGCCGACGGTGATCCCGCAGACGATCGTGCAATTGGCTCCCAAGGTAGCGCCCTGCCGAACCAGCGTCGGCTTGATCTCGCCCATGCGCGGGATTTCACTGCGGGGATTGAAGACATTGGTGAAGACCATCGAGGGTCCGCAGAACACGTAATCTTCCAGCGTCACCCCTTCGTACACCGAAACATTATTCTGTATCTTGACCCCGTTGCCGATAACCGCCTTCGGCCCGATCACCACGTTCTGCCCGATCTTGCAGTTTTTGCCGATCTTCGAGCCTTTCAGGACGTGCGACACGTGCCAGATGCTGGTGCCTTCACCGATCTCAACGCCGTCGTCAATGAATGCGGACTCGTGGGCCATATATCCGCGTGCCACGTTCCCTGGCGGCCCCGAAGGCTTTGCCGGAGCTTTGATGCTCAAGGCGTCCTGGCATTGCTGGAGCACGGTGAGCACCCGCAGCCCTTCCTCGCCGTCCGTTCGTGGTTTGGTACGGGTGCGGACGCACTCCAGGAAATGGAGACATTCGGACCGAAGCGGTTCCCCCGCGTCTAAAGCTACGGGCTGCGCGTCGGCCTTATTGGCCACGGGAATATGGTTTTTCCACTCGATGGAGTGAGGATAGAGGAGCAGTTTATCCTTTTTCTCTACATCATCGAAGACCGCCATTTTGCGGTCACCCACCACAACCAGCTTCTGCTCTTTAAAGGGATGGAGCCAGGAAACAAAGATATGCGCTTTCACGCCACTGGGAAACGACAGCAAACTGGTGGTGACATCTGCGATTTGCTGATGAAGGTAGTTGCCCCCTTGCGCCTGCACTCTGTCGGGCATCTCTCCCAGCAGCCCCAGGATAACCGATAGGTCGTGGGGGGCGAAAGACCACAGAATATTTTCTTCGCGGCGGATTTTTCCCAGGTTGAGACGGTTCGAATAGATGTATTGGATGCGCCCAAGTTCTCCGGCGTCGATCAGCTCCTTGAGCTTGAGAACCGCGGGGTGGTACCATAAAAGATGTCCCACCATCAGAATCCGCTTTCGCTGAAAGGCCAGCGCGACCAGCTCCTCGCCTTCCTTCACCGAGAGGCATAACGGCTTCTCAATGAAGACATCCTTTCCGGCCAGCAGAGCCTCCCGCACCATCGCCGCGTGGGTCTCCGCCGGCGTGGCGATGGCCACCGCACGCAGGGACTCGTCCTGCAAAACTTCCGGGTAGGAGCTGAGCACCCGACACTCAGGGTACTGCTGCTTGAAGGTTCGGAGCGTATCTTCGTCACTGTCGCAGATCGCGGCAAGAGCATGGAGATCATGGAAGTTCCTGACGAGATTCTTGCCCCAGTACCCCGACCCTACGCACGCGACAGTCTTCATCTCTTCCATTCTACGCACCTCCAAAACCGGCGGCGTTTCCATTTGCATCAGTGGCTCGCGCGCGCCGGCCCCGCCCCGGAGTCTTTTCATCCAGACCGCCCAAAATCTTGGCCAATTCCCCCGTCAAACACTGAAAATTGAAGGCCTGAATGGATGGGTCAGTCCAGGGCTCAGGGCTTCTCTGCCCCTCTCCGGACCGGCTTC
>JBGPHY010000174.1:0-9670 GCA_041484625.1 Terriglobia bacterium
AGTCCGAACCCCATTGGCTTGGCGTGAGTGAAAAATGGGTCATAGATCCTATCTCTTATATGTTCGGCGATTCCCGGACCGTCATCACTCAATATTACGACAGCTTGAGTTTCCTGGGACAGGCTTTGAATTCGGAATTGTCCGCGTCCCTTCAGCGCATCTTTGGAGTTGGCCGCAATATTAAGCACGGCCCGACGCAGCCTATTGGGGTCAATTGAGACGATGCAAGAAGACTGCAGATCCTGTTGAAAATCGATCGCAGTTCCACGCAGGAGGGCGGTGATAGCGTGGGCGCACTCCCGCAGGAAGTCATCCAGATTGGTGGCGGCAAAGGCAAGCACCGGTTTCTTCCCTTGTGAGAAACAGAGCACCTCCTCAATCATATGCTCCATGCGTTCTACTTCGACATTGATGGATCCCAGGCATTCTTGTTGCTGGCTGCGGCTAACCTCAAAGTCCTTCAGCAGACTGGAGTAGCCTCGGATGACAGTGATGGGTGTGCGACAATCATGCACGATCGTATTCACCATGGTGCCCACAGCGGCCATCCGTTCATCCCGAATCCGAGCCTCCTGGTGTGTCTGAATCTGGTCCATCATCGAGTTAAAGCTCTCAGAAAGTCTTTCCAATTCGTCCCCGGAACGGACAGAAATGCGATGATCAAGATCCCCCGCACTGGCACGAAGGACACCACGTAACAGGCGAGAGACTGGTTCCGTGATTCGGCTAGAGAGAAACAGTGCCCCCAGAACACCCATTCCAAGAACAAGCATTCCAATCTGGAGGATCTGAAACTGAGTCTGACGGATGTATCGCTGCATGTTCTCTGTAGAGATTCCGAGGCGGATGGTCCCCCACCGACCGGGATCCTCAGCGGTAAGGACTGGATAAGTCACATCGAAGACTCGACTCGGAGTCAATCCTGGCGGATCGACTCCTCCCCTCCATTCGATCTCTCTGAATAGGGGATGAGCGGAAGATAGCGTCTGTAAAGTTTCCGGATCACGTGGTGCCTGGTCTAATACAGAAGCATCTTCAGTATTGGCGGCTATTCGGCCTTTCTTGTCGTAAGCCAGGAGGTAGACCAACCCATTCTCATCTTTGGCACGATGGGCATTCTGCTGGATGGCCATGTAGTGGTAGCTCTTAAAGTGGTCCAAGTTGGTAGCGCCGAAGAGTTGAGCGATGGCAATCCCACGGCCTCGGGTTTCCTCACGGATCAAACCGCGCATGTTACGACTGACCAAGGCCAGGACTACAGCAATGACCGAGACTACGAGGATAATCGTACCG
Organism: Terriglobia bacterium; assembly: GCA_041484625.1. GTDB lineage: Bacteria > Acidobacteriota > Terriglobia > Versatilivoradales > Versatilivoraceae > JBGPHY01. Next base: position 1,294 of record JBGPHY010000174.1, read on the forward strand.
AAAAGCAATTTGGACCGGAAACTCCTACCTCTGTGAAAAGGGTTCTTCATTTACAGGAATGAGGAAGGGAACAGCCAGCGAGCAACACCCTAGAAAGGCTGAGCCTATACCGGTACATTCTAGGATGAACGTACTCGTTCGTCAATGGTCAACCATCAGTATTTCAGGGAAGAGAAGAATGGACACATGCGGTGGAGTGTCCGACACCTGCTCTTGGGATTCCGGTGAAGACATGGCTGCGGGTTCCTTCTAGTCCAGATGATGTGGATGTATTTGTCACGCCTATCGGAGACTGGTCGTGCCAACAACTAGCCCCAATGGGTAGACCCTCAGCATCGTGCCGCTAACTCAATGTCGACGCGGCGACAAAATGCCAATGAGGAGTAAGAGGAATCAACGCACAACGTCTGATAATGTTTATGTGTGCGTGACGATATGTTCACGTAGTTGACATAATCTATTGATGCTTATTATCAATTTTATTGTTTAAAACACTGAAATAAAATAAATTATTTATAAAATTCTTGTTGTTGTGTTTGTGTGATTCTTACATAGGATTGTTTCGAGGATGCTTCATTGGGTAATTGGAAGTAATGGTCGTCGGGGTGCGACCTTTGGCTTGGAGTTTCGATTTTGTGTTAGGATCAAATTTGTGATACGTTTACGACCTTAATGCGTTGTGGCACGAGGGATTTCCACTGGATTAGGTGCCTCGGACGGTCGCTCGCTTTGCCAGGTTATGGGGATCTGTAGTACTGAAGCCGTTATTCTGAAAACTTTTCCGCTGGGCGACTCCGACAAAATCGCTGTCGCCTATAGCCGGGATTATGGTAAAGTACGCGGCGTTGCCCAAGGTGCACACCGGCTCAGGAGCCCTTTGGCTGGCAGGTTGGAACCATTCAACTGGGTGGAAATAGTATTTTTCGAGAAGGAAGGGAAAGATCTGGTCAGCATTAACAAGGTTGAATTGCTGCGTGCATTTGGTTCCAACCTTCGGGACTACCGTTGCTTCCTGCAACTGAATTTCCTGGCTGAGCTCCTGATTGAAACCACTCCAGACCGTGAACCTAATGATCCCCTGTTTCGACTGCTCCTCCTGACGATGGAAGAGATCCAGACTCCTGGCCGGTCAGATCTGGCCCAGCTTTATTTCGAGGTCTGGCACCTGAAGATCTCCGGTTTTTTCCCCTCCGCAAGGTTCTGCAGTCAGTGCCGCCTGCCGATGATAGGGGCTCGCGCCGTCTGCTACTTGCCTGACGTGCAGGGTTTCCGTTGCGCCGACTGTTCAGGCAGAGGCGCTCAACCTATTTCAGCCGGAAGTTACCAGGTTCTAAACCAAATCCTGGGCAAAAGCCTGAAAGACGTCGAGTTACCCCCTGAAGATGGGCTGGACTTTTCTGACTTGGAGCGAGTTGTTGAGGAAATGATTCGGCATAACTTTGATCGGAGCTTCAAGACCTTGTCCCTCTTGAGAGAAGAACCGAGTCGCAACTGACATCCATGGCTATGCTATTTCAAGATCTTTTTTTGAAATTGTTGGGATTCTGGGCTGAACAGGGATGCGTAATACAAATGCCCTACGATGTGGAGAAAGGGGCTGGCACGATGAACCCGGAAACCTTCTTCCGTGTTCTAGGCCCCGCTCCCTATTCGGTAGCCTATGTGGAGCCCAGCCGTCGTCCTGCCGATGGACGTTACGGGCAAAACCCCAATCGGGTTCTGAAGCACTTCCAGCTCCAGGTTATTCTGAAACCCGCACCCTCCAACATTCAAACTCTTTATCTGGAAAGCCTGGAACGTCTCGGCATCCAGCTGATTGAGCACGATGTCTGCTTTGAGGAGGACAACTGGGAGTCCCTTACACTGGGGGCTTGGGGTGTAGGGTGGCAGGTCCTGCTGGATGGGTTGGAGATCACACAATTTACCTATTTCCAGCAGGCAGGAGGATTGAATTTAAGCCCGATTTCAGTAGAGATTACCTACGGGTTGGAACGAATCTGCATGTTCCTGAGTGAAATTGACGACTGTTTTGATCTACAGTGGAGTCCTCGAGTGAAGTACCGGGAGATTCGTCATAGGGACGAGGTTGAATTTTCCAAGTACAACTTTGAAGAAGCTAATGTACAACTTCACTTTAAATTGTTTGAGCAATATGAAGAGGAAGCTAAGCGGATGATTGGTCGTGGGCTAATCCTCCCTGCTTACGATTATTGCTTGAAGTGTTCCCATACGTTCAATGTACTGGATGCTCGCGGGGCTATCAGTGTTTCCGAGCGAGTTGGCTTGATCCGGCGCGTGAGGAATCTGGCATGTCAAATAGCCGCCGGGTACTTGGACGCCTCCCAATCGGGTCCTCCTTCGAATCCATGCGAGGGCTCTCAGATCGAGCTCAACTGAAGCGCACGCACTCTGTTTAGGAGATCTATTTAATTGGATTTAGAGCTGATAGTTGAAGTTGGTTGTGAGGAAATCCCTGCCCGATTTATTGAACCTCTCCTCCAGCAACTTTCCCACAGGCTGAGAGATCGTCTCTCCGAGAATGCCTTGTCTTACGGCAAGCTCGAGACCTTTGGAAGTCCGCGGAGACTGGTGTTGCATTTAGGCGGTCTGACAGCCGTCCAATCGGATCGTACAGAAGTTATCACAGGGCCTCCAGTAACAACTGCTTTTGATTCCGAGAACCAACCAACTCGAGCTGCAGAGGGATTTGCCAGGAAGATGGGAGTTTCTGTTTCCCAGTTGATTCGAGTTGAGAATGATAAGGGAGAGTATCTCGGCTATGAAAAGCACATCTCCGGCAAGTCCGCCCGTGAAATCCTTTCGAAGTCTCTCAATGGGTTGTATTCCGGTCTGGAGTTGCCCAAAAACATGCGCTGGGAAGAAAGTGGATTCCTGTTTGTGCGACCGATCCGCTGGATTCTTTGTCTTCTGGGAGGCCAGGTTCTGGACCTTGAACTGGCCGGAGTGAAAGCTGCAAACAGAACTCACGGACACCGGATTCTGGCTAAAGATATTGAAGTAGAAGTGTCTGGTTACGAAGAATATAGGTCTCTGCTACTGAAGAATAGAGTTGTTATTGACCCGGCTGAGCGAAGGGCCATTATAGAGGGTCTGTTGATCGAGTCTGCCGTCGCGGCGGGTGGAAATCTCGCCCCTGATCCAGAATTGTTAGGAACTGTGACCTACCTGAATGAACACCCCTCAGTGGTTTGTGGCCAGTTTGATTCCTCCTACTTGCGGATTCCTCGAGAGGTTCTGGTAACCGTGATGCGGGAACACCAGAAATATTTCTCTCTCCAGGATTCCGCGGGTCGATTGCTTCCACGGTTTGTGGCTGTAGTGGATTCTGAGCCTGGGTTTCACCGCAAGATCATCAGTGGGCACGAACGTGTTTTGAGGGCGCGACTGGCGGATGCGGCCTTCTTTTGGGAGCAGGACAGAAAAGTAGCACTGAAAGATCGGTGTGCGAGGCTCAAGCATGTCATTTTCCAGGCCAAACTTGGAACAGTTCTCGACAAGTCCAGAAGAGTGGACATTTTGTGCCAGACTCTGGCCCGGCAACTGAAACGGAAGGACCTGGGACCTGGTTTAGCTGAGGCTGCTCGTCTCTCTAAGGCTGACTTGACCACGGATATGGTCAAGGAATTTCCCAACCTGCAGGGGATCATGGGAGGGCTCTACGCCCGGGCTGAAGGTCTCTCCGAAGAGGTGGCTCAAGCTATTTATGATCATTATCGGCCCAACTCCATGGAGGATGAATCGCCTCGAACCATCCAGGGAGGGATACTCTCGATAGCAGATAAGCTCGATTCAGTAATAGCTGCTTTCTCGATCGGAATAGTACCGTCTGGTTCCAAGGATCTGCTGGCTCTGAGACGCCAGACCATGGGCATCGTCAAAATCCTCTTGGAATTGGGTCTTTCCGTTTCCATCCGCAAAGCGGCACATAGAGCCTTCCTTTCTTTGAAAAAATGGAGCGAACGCCCGTTTGACGAGACCTACGCAGACTTTGAAGCCTTTTTTAAAGAGAGACTCAAGTTCATATTTCGTGAGCAAGGATTTCAGTACGACGAGATCAATGCCATTGTTGAAGTGGGTTCAGAGAATCCCGTCGAGTGCCTGCAGCGGCTGAAAGCTATGGCTGCGATGAGGGGGAGTGAGGATTTCATAGCGCTCGCTGGCAGTTTTAAGAGAATTAAGAATATCATTGTCAAGGCTGGGATTGCTCTGAACGATCCTTTTGTAGTGAATGCCGGACTCTTCCAGCAGGAGGAGGAAGCGCTGCTCTATGGGGCGGTTGAGAAAATCCGCTCGCGCATGGCCCGATATCAACGTGCACATCAATACACCGAAGTGTTTCAATCGATGGCAGGGCTGAGGCCGCAGGTGGATCGCTTCTTTGATAAAGTCCTGGTCATGGCACCGGAGCCGGACCTTCAAAGGAATCGGGTGGGGATCATCGGTCTACTCCTTCAAATGTTCCTGGAGGTGGCCGATATCTCGGAAATCGTGGTGAATTGAAATGTCGACGTGTCGACAATCGGGTGCCAGCCTGGGTCGCTTGAGTCATGGACTATGACAACCCACAGGAGTTTCTAGTTTGGTTGGTTGGGTGAACATGCGATTTTGAACTCGATTTTTCTAATTTCTTTCCAAAAGGAGAATTGCTCGATGGCAAAAAAGTACGTCTACTTCTTTGGCAGCGGTAAGGCCGAGGGAAGAGCAGAAATGAAAGCTCTGTTGGGTGGGAAAGGGGCCAATCTGGCCGAAATGACCAACATTAGCTTACCCGTCCCGCCTGGATTCACTATTTCCACAGAAGTATGCACTTATTATTACGAGAACAAGAGGAAGTATCCCAAGGAACTCGAATCCGAAGTGCTGCAGGCCCTGTCAAAGGTTGAGAAGTCCTTGGGGATGAAGTTCGCCGACGCCAAGAACCCACTGCTGGTGTCGGTGCGCTCGGGTGCCCGGGCATCCATGCCCGGGATGATGGATACAATCCTGAACCTGGGACTCAACGACAATACCATCCAGGGAATCATCGCCAAGACTGGCAATGAGCGCTTTGCCTGGGACTCCTATCGACGGTTTGTGCAGATGTATGGCGATGTCGTCCTGGGCCTTAAACCACAAAACAAGTATGAGGTCGATCCCTTTGAACACATTATCGAGCAGGTCAAAAAGGCCAAGGGAGTTCAACTGGATAATGAACTGACCACTGAGGATCTGAAAGATCTGGTGGTTCGGTTCCAGAGGGCCATTAAAGAGAAGCTTGGGATTGAATTTCCCAATGACCCCTACAAGCAGTTGTGGGGAGCCGTTGGGGCCGTGTTCGGTTCCTGGATGAACGAGCGGGCGATCGCTTATCGCAAGATGAATGATATTCCCGCCTGGTGGGGTACTGCCGTAAATGTTCAGGCTATGGTTTTCGGTAACATGGGTAATGATTCCGGTTCTGGAGTGGCCTTTACTCGTGACGCCGCATCGGGAGAAAACTATTTCTACGGGGAATACCTGATTAATGCACAAGGAGAGGATGTCGTATCAGGGGCGAGAACACCCCAACCGATTTCTGAGCTAAAGAAAGAATCACCTCAGATCTATTCTCAATTGGACAAGATCCGCAAAAGGCTGGAAAAACACTATCGGGACATGATGGATATCGAGTTTACAATTCAGCAAGGCACGCTTTACATGCTGCAGTGTCGAGTTGGAAAACGGACGGCTTTTGCGGCCATAAAAATCGCGGTCGATATGGTGGACCAAGGTCTGATTTCCGAGAAGGAAGCGCTGCTGCGTATCGAGCCGGACCAGCTGAATCAACTGTTGCGCCCGATTTTTGACTCGAAGGAAAAGAAAAAGGCCATCGTGGCGGGCCGGTTCCTGGCGAAAGGTTTGAATGCCGGCCCCGGAGCAGCCTGTGGTCGGGTGGTATTCAATGCTCCTGACGCCGAGGAATGGAAAAGCCGAGGGGAAAAAGTGATCCTCACCCGCATCGAGACGTCCCCGGAGGACATCAAGGGGATGGATGCTGCCGAGGGAATACTGACAAGCACGGGCGGGACGACCTCACATGCGGCTCTGGTTGCTCGGCAGATGGGAAAGGTATGCGTGGCGGGTTGCAGCACGCTCGAGATTGACTACGCCAAGCGCCAGATGGTGGTCAACGGCAAGACGATCAAGGAAGGCGATTACATTTCGTTGGACGGCAGCACCGGCGAAGTGCTGCAAGGAGAAATAAAGACACGGCCGTCTGAAGTCTTGCAGGTGTTAATAGACAGGACGCTCGACCCGAAGGATGCGCCGGTCTATCAGGAGTATGCCAAGATCATGAAGTGGGCCGACAAGCACAGGACGCTCAACATCCGCACCAATGCGGACCAACCGGATCAGGCCTCCATCGCTGTGGCCTTTGGCGCCGAAGGAATCGGGTTGTGTCGCACCGAACACATGTTTTTTGGGGAGGGGAAAATCGGGCCAATGCGGGAGATGATTCTAGCCGACTCCGTGGAACAGCGGCGCAAAGCCTTGGAGAACCTCCTTCCTCTCCAACGCATGGATTTCGAAGGGATATTTGAAGCCATGGAGGGCCGACCTGTGACTATCCGCACGATTGATCCGCCCCTCCATGAGTTCGTTCCCCATGAGGAAACTGCCCAACGGGAACTGGCCGCCCAAATGGGAATTTCCTACGAAAAAGTTCATCAACGGGTACAGTCCCTTCATGAGTTCAACCCGATGCTCGGTTTCCGAGGCTGCCGCTTGGGGATCATCTATCCGGAGATTACTGAAATGCAGGCCAGAGCTATCTTCCAAGCAGCTGCCAATGTACGTAAGCGAGGAATCAAGGTGGAGCCCGAAGTGATGATTCCTCTGGTCGGAAACTACAAGGAGCTGGAGCACCAAGCCAAGATTGTTCGTACGGTTGCGGAGGAAGTGCTGAAAAAGGAAAAGGTCAAATTCCACTACCTGATCGGGACAATGATCGAAGTTCCGAGAGGAGCCATTACGGCGGACGAGATCGCCAAGACAGCCGAGTTTTTCAGTTTTGGAACCAACGATTTGACTCAGACCACTCTGGGTGTTAGCCGAGACGATGCCGCAAGGTTCCTGGTACCCTATGTCGAAATGGAGATCTATAGTAAGGATCCCTTCGAGGCGATCGATCGCGATGGAGTGGGAGAACTGATGAAGATGGCAGTGGCCAAAGGGAGAGCTACTCGGCCGGACTTGAAGATCGGAATCTGTGGAGAGCATGGCGGTGAACCTTCCAGTGTGGAGTTTTGCCATATCATTGGCCAGAACTACGTCAGCTGTTCGCCGTTCCGTGTTCCGATTGCACGGTTGGCAGCGGCTCGAGCGGCGCTGAAGTTCAGCGCTGCCTCCGCTTCAAAGAAGAAAGTAGCCAAGAAAACTGCTAAGAAAAGCGCCAGGAAGTAAACGGAAGTTGGTAACTGGCCCCAGTGTGGAAATCGGTCTCAGGCCAGTCTAATTAAGTAGGCTGAATGGCATGGAGTCTCAAAGCGTCTAGTGGGACTCTATGCCATTCAACGCGGGACTTGTAGGGGTTGGATCTTTTTTATCCCCAGGAGAACCAGACAAGCCGCCAAAGGATGTAGGATCCCTGCCAGCAAGAATATCGGTCCCATTGCTCCACGGTCAGCCAGATTTCCCACGAGTTGCTGAAAGGCAGCCCCTGCCAGACTGCCGGAAGCACCGCTGAGTCCGATGACCAGTCCCACCGAATCTCCGGGGAAGATGTCGGACGGAATCGTGAGGAGCATCGTGCCGTAAGCCATAATACCAAAGGTAGCCACCGAGAGCAGCACGACAGCTGAAATGGAGTTTCCTGCAAAATAGGCCAAAGTCCCTGCCGGAAGCAAAAAGGCCGCAACGAGAAGGACGATTTTCCTCGAACAATTCACGGACCAGCCCTTGGCTATTAGCCAGCTTGATACCCATCCAGCCATCAGTCCGCCCAAATCCGCAGAGAAGAAAGGAATCCAGCCGTATTGGGCCAGCATCTTCAGGTCGAAATGTCTTACTTCAACCAGATATCCGGGAAGCCAGAAAATGTAAAAATACCAGACTGAGTCGCCTAAGGCTCTAGATAGAATAAGAACCCAAAGCGATCTCAACATAAAGTAAGTCTTCAACTTTTTCTTATTTTGTTTCCAGGAATGAATACTTCCTTGCTCTGTAGGTGCATTGTGTCTGTCAGAAACAAATCGAGGAAACAGTTTGGATTTGCCAAAAATCCTGAAAAGCAATGTCCAAGCTGGCAATAAGAGCAAGCTTATCAATCCAGTGATGACAAATGCCGACCTCCAGCCCCACCGCAATGCAATAAAACCGACCACAGATAAGGCAAGAA
>JBGPHY010000175.1:0-9647 GCA_041484625.1 Terriglobia bacterium
AGGGACCCAGATACGGCCACAGTTCTGACCAGGATCTTTAAGGATAAGGGAATTCGTTCAGTCCACGTCCCGGAAAACTTTCCTTTGGGTCTGGCCGCTCAGCTCCGGGAATCGGCTCTCCGAATCCGGCCATGTAGAGGGCCTTTTTTCCCCCAACGCGAGTTGAAGACTTCTGCGGAGATTAATGAAATCCGCAGGGTGCAACGAACCTCCGAGGCCAGTGTCGAGGCTGCCCTCCAGGCGTTGCGGGAATGCCGGATTGGCAGGGACGGCACGCTGATCTGGAACGGGGCGAAGCTTACTGCAGAACATCTTAAGCACCGGATAGGTTTGGCGGCACTCGAGCAGGATTGCGTTGCCAGCCACACCATCGTGGCCTGCGGAGAACAGGGGGTGGATCCTCATCAGGAAGGTCACGGGCTTCTCAAGGCAAACCAGCCAATCCTCATCGACGTTTTCCCCCGGTCGCAAGTGTCCGGGTACTGGGGAGACATTACCCGGACCTTGGTAAAGGGCCGGGCCAGCGAGCGGTTGAAGGTTCAATTTCAAGCTGTCCTCAAGGCCCAGCAACTGGCTCTCAAGACCATTCGTCCAGGTGTCACGGGTTGCCAGGTTCACCAAAAGGTCATCGATTGGTTCAAGAATTGCGGCTTCACCTCGGGCCACCTGAGAGGCCGAATGCAAGGATTCTTCCATGGCACAGGGCACGGTGTGGGACTGGAGATTCACGAAGCCCCTCGGCTCAACGCCAAAGGTACCGCCCCTCTTCGACCCGGGCAGGTTGTGACAGTCGAGCCCGGGCTATACTATTCTGGCGTGGGGGGTGTCCGCATCGAGGACCTGGTGGTGATCACTCAAACGGGATTCCGGAACCTGACCCACTTACCAAAGTTTCTGGAAATCGAGTGAATTCGCTGAGAAATGGCGTTGGAAAAGACCCTTTAGGTCATTGCAGCTTGTACGTTGAAAACACCATTGAGCGTCGGATCATGCCGGATGGGCTCAAAGTTCAGATGGAATGAGGGTGCGTCATTTTATTCCTGCTAATACATGCCCGGCAGGTTCTCCCTGACAAAAACCGAGAGATTGGGTTGTTGGCTCAACCGGTCCAGATAAGTGGGATCGTCGGCAACGGTCAGCGGATCCAAGCTGAGAGGCTCCAAGAGTTGCGAAAGCTGAACTGAAGACGTATCTATTCCCCTCACGGCACGCGCTCCACCGAGATCCGCTCCCAGGTAAAGTCGCTGCGCGATACCTTGAAGATCCTCATGGTCCAGCATCAGGAACCACTGCGGCGGGCCAGAAAAGAAGTCAGTGCTGCGAGAATCACCCTGCGGTCGCTCCAATTGTGAGGCCAACTCCGGCAGTCTCCGCAATCCATCCGCCAATTTAACTTTGGCATCTCCCAACTTCAGCGCTCCCACGACCGGATCTGCCGTGGTCTGCTTCAGGTTCAGCATGCGGTCTGTGGAATCCACCCGCCAGGATTCGCTCCCGCTTCCCAGCTTGCTCATGAGTGTTTTGGTCCCAAAGCGCGGCACGCCGTTGATCATTACGAGATGGATTGACGTCTCCGGCGCCTCCAGAAATTTGCTGTAAGGGTCCCCGTTGGCACCTGAAACGACAAGAAGGTCCGCGCGTTTCCCTGCTTCAATCGAGCCAATCACCTTGTCCCACTTCAGGATTTCGGCAGCATTCCGGGTCGCCATTGCCATCAAGTCCCGGTCCGAAAAGATGGCACCGTCTTCGAGGTTAACTAATCGTGCAACCTTAAGTTCTCCGAACAGGTTCTTGCTGCCCGTGGAAGACCAATCGGAGCCAAGGCCGATTCGGACCCCCTCGGTGTTGGCGGCCTTGACATCAGCAGTCCTGCCATAAAGAAGGATATTACTCAAAGGCGACCACACCATGGAAGCTCTCTTGTTGGCCAGAACCCCGAAATCCTGTGGCTGGAGCGCCACGCAGTGAATACCGGAGAGCGCTGATGTAACTGCCCAATCCCCACTCGGTAGATTCAAGGCGTTGAAGTGTTCACGAGATTTGCGGTCAACTCCTTCGCTGAGATGAAGCAGCATGCAGGAACTCCGCTGCAACCTGGCCAGGAACTTGCTGGCGTCTGCTGCTTCGACGTCCCCGATTTTGGCAGTAGCCTCCGGCAACTCTGCTTCCTCTGTCTGCTCGACGTTGCGCACAATCCCACGGTAATAGCGCATGATTCCTTGATTGCTGAAGAGTGCGATCCCCTGTGAAGTGGTTACTCCGCCAAGAAGACACTTGCATTCAACATATCTGACAACGGCTTCGATGTAACCGGAGGTCATCCCCAGGACTTTCATAGGTCCGCTTATCAGCTTTTGATACGTCGGCGTCCCACTCCACTGGTCCCGATTGTCGTACCGTTTGGGAACCTGCCAGAGTGGCAGGACGTTGTAGCTCAAGTGATTGTGTAATTCGATCAGGCCGGGATAGATAGTACCTCGGGTCGTAATGCCTTTGACCGTTTCAAACCCGGGAGGGGGAGGCTCACCGTCCCTTTTGACGGCAACAATACTGCCGCCCTCGACATAAACAGTGCCTCGATCCAAGACATTAAACGATCCGTCCATAGTGACGACTCGCCCTTCCAAAGCGCACCGATCGTTGCCTGAAGGATCTATTGGTGTTTGCATATTTTCCTCTGCCAAGTTCAACCGAATGAATCGGGCCCGTCAAACGTCTTAAGTCGCGCCGTGAACTCTTCTGTCAGCAATTACTTTTGGTGGATAGTTTGGTTGAACAATAACACTGGCGGAACTACCTGTAAAGATCAACTGGAGGATTCCCGTGACTTCGATGGGGAAAAACCTAGGGTAGTACCCTGCTGGGTAGCCTTAGCGGCAGGGGTCTTCTCAGCCTTCCAGCAGTTCTGGATGTACGACTTGAACTTGGAGGGCTGGCCTGCCAGAACCGAATCGAATATCCCCGCCATTTGTTCAAGCGATACGACGGTGCAGAGGTTGGATGGAATCAGTCAGCCTTACAACAGTTCGGAGTGTTCGGCGTGGACCTTCAGAATCAATTCCCCAAACAAGGTGTTCGCCCAGGCAAACCAGGAACGGGTGAATTTGTTCTGGTCATCTTTGGAAAAAGACTCGTGCATGAAACCCGTGCCGCCGTGGGTACTTTTCAGCATCTTCAGGCAGAACCTGATCTCCTCGGCGTCAGAACTCGTCAAGGCCCGCATAATGATAGCCAGCGGCCAGATCATGCCTGAACCCGTGTGCGGGCTTCCTATGCCTTCCGCGACCTTCCCCTTGAAGAAGTAAGGGTTTTCGGCGCTGAGTACCATCCTACGCGTATTCTGGTAAAGGGGATCCTGCGCTGAACAGCACTCCAGGTAAGGCAAGGACAAAAGACTGGGGACATTCGCGTCGTCCATGAACAACTGGTTGCCAAATCCGTCTGCTTCGTAGGCGTATACCTCTCCGTACCGAGGGTTCTTTGCCACTCCGTATTGGCCTACGGCCACACGAACTTGCTGGGCCAATTCCCGGCATTGGCGGGGAAAAGCTTGATCCGCCACTACGGTCTCGAAGATCTCCGCCAGTTGTTCCAAGGAGACGACAGCAAATAGGTTGGACGGAATCAAGTAGGCGAAAATACAGGCATCATCGGAAGGGCGGAATGCCGAACAGATCAAACCGCAGGGCCTGGCGGGATTGCCCAGCCCGTCTCCTGCCAGCGTATCTGAGGAACGCGACGTGACTCGTCCGAACCGGTAAGGTCCCGGACCCTCCAAGCGCTGCTGCTCTTTAAAGGTTTTGACTACCAGCGCCATGGCCTCCTGCCAAGTCTTGTCAAAACATGAAACATCCTTCGTCTGTTTCCAGTACCCATGAGCCAGACGGATCGGGTAACAAAGGGAATCGATTTCCCACTTCCGTTCGTGCAATTCCCGCTTCTTGGCGGTCAAGTCTTTGGCCCATTCACTGCCGGTGGCTCTAAGATTGAATGCATTGGCATAGGGATCAATCAAAATGCATCGGGCCTGCCTCTGAATCACGCCCGCCAATAATGACTTCAGATTGGCGTCCCTCGTGGCCAAGGGCAGATAAGGCCAGACCTGGGCCGAGGAATCTCTTAACCACATGGCGTGAATGTCACCAGTGATGACGAAAGTGTCCGGCTGTCCTCTGCCCTCGTTGTATTTGACAGTCGTGTCCAGCGTGTTGGGGAAGCAGTTTTCAAACAGCACAGCGAGTTCCGGGTCCTGAATCGTTTTTTTCACTTCATCCAGAACAGCTTCCACTGCTTCACTACGAAACTTGCGATTCTCTGGACTGATCCGCCTGCTCTTCGGAACAGGCCCCGGATCCGGCAGAGCATCCTGCACTACCACCGCCGTCGCAACAGCTGCCGAGGCCGAACGAATGAACTGCCTTCGTGTCTTCACGGGAGTGAACTCCTGATTGCACATTTCCAATTTCCTCCATGGGTGCGCAGTCCGATGTTCCGGAGATGAATCTTCCAGCACTCTCTTAATGGAGGACCCGGTCCTTGGATGTCAGCACCAGCTTACCGTGCTTGACTCCCTTGGTGGCGATCAATCCATCGGCGATCTGCTTGACCTCCCGGGCCTTGCCCCGGAGTACCAGGACTTCCAGGCAGAGATGGGCATCGAGGTGAACATGCAGGGTGGAGACAATAGAATCCAGAAACTGGTGCTGGTAGTCGGTCAACTTCTCCTCCAATTCCCGCTGGTGATGGTCGTAAACCACAGTCACCGTACCGACCACTTTGGCATTCTCCAATTGCTTTTCCTCTTCGACAAGCAGGTCGCGGACCAAGTCGCGAATGGCCTCCGACCGGCTGGCATAACCCTTTCTGTTGCATAGCCTGTCAAAGCGCCTCAACAACTCCTCTTCCATCGATACTCCAAACCGTTTCAGTTCATTTAAGTCCCTGTTCGTCACGAGAACTGTTCCGTTCCTTTCTTGCGAGATCATGTTCGTGCCGGTGCCCCATGTTGTGGCTGTGCAGGTGACGATGCAGTGTCGGGCCATGGTGGTGGAAATGCTCGTGGACCAGGTTGGCCTTAAGTAGAAGTTCAGAATTTTTCAGGACTTCATCGGTCGCCCCGTCTGCCACCAGCCGGTGGTTTTCGTCCAGGACAATCGCCCGGTCCGTGACCTCATCAACCATGCTTAAGTCGTGAGTGGCAATAACCAAGGTCTTGCCGGCTTCCTTCAGCTGCAATAGGAATTCAATGAGCCAGGCCTGGGTGCGAGGGTCTAATTCGTTTCCTGGCTCATCCAAGAGCAGCACCTCGGGATTCATCGTCAGCACGGAGCCGATGGCCACCCTTTTCTTCTCTCCCCCGCTCAGGCTGAAGGGCGCACGATCGGCCAGATGTTCAATCTGAAGAAGAGCCAATACATCCCGTGTTCTCTCAATTACTTGGTCTCTGGACAGATCTAACTGCATCGGTCCGAAATTCAATTCGTCTCTCACAGAGGGACAGAACAACTGGACATCCGAGTTTTGGAATACAAGCCCTACTCGGCGGCGGAAAGCTCGGTTAAAGTCCTCCAATGCAAGTCGTTGCTCCGTTATTTCCGTGCCGAATGCCTCGTAACGACCACTGGTTGGAAAAAGCAGCCCATCCACGATGGATAACAGGGTGGACTTTCCACACCCATTAGAACCTAGTATGGCCAGGCTCTCTCCGCGTTGAACCTCCAGATCCAAGGAGTTCAAAGCCACCGATCCGCCCGGGTATTGAAAGCTTACGCGTCTGAGGCTGAGCATGCTTTCCTGTTCTCCGACAGAGCTGTGCGTGGGCGTCTGTTGCATGAGATGTGATTGGCTCGTGTTCCCGAGGCTCACCCTGAAATCCTGCGTTGCACCAGATAGAGGAGAAGGCAAAATCCTGTTCCCATTGAAACCCAGGCCAAGTCTACCGGCCGCCAGCGGGGCTCCTCCAACACCCTGGTCTCTCCGCGAAATCCGCGGGATACCATAGACAAGTACACGCTCTCGGCGAGACTGTGGGATCTCCTGAAAAGGGTGCCGACCTGTGCAACCAACCAATCCTGGTCCTGTCTCCAACGGGTGGCCCGCAAGGTCCGGCTTTTTCTGGCCAGATACCAGTCCAAGGCAATACCGAGCAACAGATGAATGTACCGAACAGTCATACTCAGGGCAAACACCAGGAATTCAGGAACGGCCAGGCAGCGCAAAGCCCGGAGCAACCCCTTCCAAGAGGATGTCGTCAGCAGGAGCAGGGTGACGAACCAGGAGGAGCCCACCCTCATGACCAGGAGTATCGCCGTGTTCAAACCGTTGTCGGTGACCGCCAGGGTACTCGGAAAGATCCATGGCCCAATATGTGGCGCTCCGCTAAACTGGAAAAGCACTAGCACGGGGTTCCCCGCTGTAACCCAGTTGAGAGTTGCGGGGGCCGCCATGATGGCGGTGTAGGCAAGCACCAGAAACCACCCCTGGACCAGGAAGACCCGCAACTTGACCCTGGAGAGCAGTGCCAACAGCCAAAGGGTGAGACAGAGCCCAAGAAGGAGAACCGGTTTAACCAGGAAACTGATGGTCACCAGCAGAATCAGAGCCAGAATCAGCTTGGCCCGGGGATCCAAGCGTTGAAGCAAACCGGAGCGTTGCGCCCACCGTTCGAAATAGAAGTATTCCTGGAAGACCTTGAAAAAGGATCGAATCGTTTTTTCCGCAAATGTCGACATTTTTCTGCTTGAAGGCATAGAGAGTGGCCCGCATAGACCTGAGGAAAACGGCGCCTCTGACAGCCAGTCAGGCAAGGACGGGGGAGCATTAGCCGGCATCGTGTTCCTCCTGCTCCCGGGAACTTGACAACCAGTGTCCCAACCCCAGGCAGAGGATGACGACTACAGTAACCCCCAGCAATCCCGTCAGGAAGTATGCGCACTTGACCTGCCACGGTTTGTCCATACCGCCGATTGTGTAGTCAGGAAAGACCGCCCTCCACAGCCCTTCCAGTTTCAACAGTTGAGCGGGAACCTGGCCCAGTTTTTCTTTGATCTGCTGGGCGCTCCACTCTCCCCATGCCCCCGTGGCTCCAAACTCTTCAGGCAGAATGAGCCCCAGTGGAGTTAGGAGAACCAGAATCCCTAACCCAAGCCAGAGTCTCTTGTAGTGCAGCAGCTTGAACACGGACTCAATCCATTTTTCGAGAACAGGCTCAAACGACCGACTACCGTGGTTCCGCCTGAGCCTCGGTCAGGGCCAACAGGGAGCGATCTGACCTTTGAAGATACAGCACCACTCCCGACGTTATCAAGGCTTCTACCCAACCGAAAAGCAGGAGATGGCTGGTCGCCATGGCCGCCACAGTGACATTGAGCGGGAAAGGGCAGTACAGCGGCTGGCCCTGAGAATTGTGGGCAATCCAAGGCTGAATCCCCAGTTCAATAGCCGCCAGTAGTGCCGAGACATTGACTGCGAGGTAGCCAGCCAGCCCGCTGGCTGTGACTCTCCTCCGGGAGTCCAGGGGAACTGCTAGGGTCAGCCGGCGGTAGATGAAAGACCCTACCAAGGGGATAACCACTGCAATGTTGAAACAGTTGGCTCCAAGTGCCGTGATGCCCCCGTCTCCAAACAACAGGGCCTGAATGATCAGTGCTGCCGAAACCGCCAGGATGGCCGCCCACGGACCCAACAGAATTGCGATCAAGGCAGCGCCTGTTGCATGCCCAGTGGTACCACCAAACGTAGGCACATTAAACATCATGATAACGAAAGAGAATGCGGCACTCATGGCGAAGAGCGGGACGTGCCGTGCCTGCAGGGAAGTCTTCAGAACTCTGGAAGCCTTGCCCCAAATGGGGAGCATAACTCCCCAAAGAGGAAGATAAGTCTGCGGGCTCAGGTATCCATCTGGGATGTGCATAACGGTTTCTTGAAAATCCTCATCCTCAGGAAACGTCAACCAGGAGATCTAAAAATAGCACAAGTAGCCAATATTGGGAATTCGTAACACGCCCACAACCTCCTCCGTTGCGTCAATGGAAACTGGGAAAAGATGGAGAATCTAACTCTTCTTCAAAACCTTCTGGATGTGACGGATGATCACCTCGCCGTGGAATCGTCCATTCTCAATGAAAACTTCGTTGGTCATCGAGCCGGCCACGACCACGCCAGCCAGGTAGATCCCCGGGACATTGCTCTCAAAGGTGTCTTGGTTATAGGTAGGTTTTTGATCGGAGGGATTGATCTCGATGCCCATGGACTTGAAGAACTCCACGTCCGGTCGGTACCCGGTCATAGCTAGCACAAAGTCATTGGGAATTTCCCAGGCCCGGCCTGAGTTGTTTGCGAGGAACAGGCAGTCGGGGGTAATTTTAATTACCCTGGTCTCGAGAAAGGCGGTAATTTCACGGTTCTTGATACGGTTGTCAATGTCCGGCCTGATCCAATACTTGATGCTATCGCTGAGCGTGGAACCCCGGTGGACGAGCGTCACCCGAGCCCCGCTCCGATACAGCTCAAGCGCAGCGATGGCCGCGGAGTTCCTACCCCCAATTACTGCTACGTCGGTGTTAGAGTAGGGGTGGGCTTCGGTGTAGTAGTGCGTGACCTTGGGGAGGTCTTCTCCTGGAACATTCAGATGGTTGGGGATATCGTAGTAGCCGGTAGCCAGCACCACCTTTCTGGAGCGATACTGCAGTGCTCGTCCACCGCGGGTTCGTGTGCTGACGCAGAAGTCACCGTCCGGTCCTTGAAGACTCAGGACGGTCTCATAAAGGTTAATCCTCAGCCGATAAGTGTCTGCTACCCGCCGGTAGTAATTCAACCCTTCAAGGCGTGTAGGTTTCTCACGCCCGCAGACGAAAGGGAGCCCTCCGATTTCCAGCAACTCTGGGGTTGTGAAAAAGGTCATCTGCACCGGGTAGTGCTGGAGAGAATTAACGATGCAACCCTTCTCGATGACCCGGTAATCGAGCCCTGCCTCTTGCGCTTCAATAGCACAAGCCAGTCCGCTGGGACCGGCCCCTACAATGATGAGGTCGCGCATAAGCACCTTGAAATTATCCCCGAGTTTTCAGATCCATCCCAGCGGCCTTTTTCTGAGGAGCCTGTTCCTGTGCAATAGCTTGCTTCTCGCGGCCGCCATCTAGTCTAACCTCGTTGTCAAAGTCAATCCAGCGCTAAGTCATCGAAATTCTTGCTCTTGAACTGGGCTGTACATGTTCTGTAATCTAGTGGCAGTAATCCATCAACTGGCACGCGACATTAAACCCCCCGGGTAATGGGCATGAATTGGACTTCGCGGCCGGCCCCTTATTCATGGAGACTCCTGGGGCTCCCGTCTCCTCAAGTGGTGATTCAACTCATATCTTCGCGCAGTGAGGTGAATGGTGACGGCAGTGGGTGCAAGGCAGGCTTGCACATGCTGCCGGTTTTTCCCTCCAATACCTCCTGGAGGTCACTGGAGCACTAACAGGTACTGCAGGTTAGGGATCGCGAACTTTGGTAATCGGAGTGTAGAAAGAGAGATAGAGAAATCGAAGTTATTCCCAGGATAAAAAGAACCTTATGAAACAAGCTCTACTGTGGTTTCTTCTTCTTTTGCTACTGACTTTCGGGATGATCTGACTGATACTGTTGAGTGGAAATGGAAA
>JBGPHY010000176.1:0-9594 GCA_041484625.1 Terriglobia bacterium
AAATCCTTTAGTCGAGGAATGAATCCAGACGGAGGAGGCTGTGTGAATCTGAAGATACAAAAGCTGAAGGTGCTGCCCAAGATTGATCCCTTGCTTCCCCAATGGCAGGAAGATCTGGCAAAACTTGAGCCCGTGGCCGTGCTAAACTGGGCTCAGGTCCGGTTCTCCCCCCATCTGGTGCTGGCAACCTCACTCGGTCAAGAAGACCAGGTGCTGACCGATATGCTGGCCCAAGTGGATCCTGAGGTTCGCATCGTGACACTGGATACCGGGAGACTATTCACGGAAACCTACGAACTTATCGAACGAACCGAACACCGTTATGGAATTAAAATCGAGCTGTTCTCACCGGACTCCTCTGAAGTCGAGTCAATGGTCCGTCAGCATGGCGTGAACCTCTTCCGACAGGGCGTGGATTTGCGGAAACTTTGCTGCAGTATCCGGAAATTACATCCGCTCGAAAGGGCTTTGCAGGGATCGGAAGCCTGGATTTGCGGACTGCGCCGGGAGCAATCGGTCACGCGCCAGGAAATCCAGGTCATTGAGTGGGACGAAGCCAACGGGATATATAAGATCAATCCTTTGTGGAACTGGACTGATCGCCAGACTCGGGAATACATCAAGGATCGCGATGTGCCTTACAATCCCTTGCACGATCAAGGATATGTCAGCATCGGCTGCTCCTGTTGCACCCGGGCAGTTGTTGAGGGAGAGGACATCCGTGCCGGCCGCTGGTGGTGGGAAAACCCGGAACACTGGGAGTGCGGACTCCATCGAAATGGAGACTCCCGAACCTCCATCCCCATCGCTCGACCCCAGCCGTCGTGAGAACTGGCCGACCTATTTGCTCTGTTCCAGTACTCGAGGCCCCAAACAGCGCTGAGATGCACTCCTATTTTCTGTCTCATCTGGACCGTCTGGAAGCAGAGGCGATCCACATCATGAGAGAAGTGGCTGCTCAGTTCGAGCGGCCGGTGCTGCTGTTTTCCGGCGGCAAGGATTCCATCTGTATGCTGCGGCTGGCTGAGAAGGCCTTCCGTCCCGCCCGGTTCCCGTTCCCCCTCCTCCACATCGACACCGGCCACAATTTCCCCGAGGTACTGAAGTTCCGCGACCGGCGGGTTGCTGAACTGGGGGAACGGCTGATTGTCCGCACGGTGGAAGATGCCATTCGGGCCGGTATTGCCGCAGAACCCCGAGGTTTGGACAATAGCAGGAACTGGCTGCAGATCCCTACCCTCCTGCAGGCTATCCAGGAGTTCAAGTTCGACGCGGCGTTTGGCGGTGCCCGCAGAGACGAAGAGAAAGCCCGCGCCAAGGAGCGGGTCTTTTCCTTCCGCGATGAGTTTGGCCAATGGGACCCTCGCAATCAGCGTCCTGAATTGTGGAATCTCTATAACGGCAAGATACGGCCGGGCGAACACATCCGCGTATTCCCGCTATCCAACTGGACAGAACTGGACGTGTGGCAATACATCGATCGTGAGAGACTGGAGTTGCCGTCCATCTACTTCAGCCACGAGCGGGAAGTTTTTCTGAGAGACGGTTTATGGATGAGTGCCTCCGAACTCCTGCCCTTGCGCAAGGGCGAGACAATACAAAAGCGACAGATCCGATTCCGTACGGTGGGCGACATTGTGTGCACAGCGGCTATTGAGTCACGGGCTTCGACCGTTGCAGCAATCATCTCGGAGATTGAAGGTCTTCGTGTGACCGAACGTGGAGCGCGCGCCGACGACAAGCGCTCGGAAACGGCCATGGAAGACCGCAAGCGCGAGGGATACTTTTAAGTGCACTCCACGCGTCATCGTCCTCGTCCTCGTCGTCGTACTCGGTTGTCTTCAAGCCGAGGACGAGAACGACGGCGAGAACGGTTTGCAGGAGAAACGCGCCGCGGATGAACACGGACCCACGCGGAAGGCCCCGGAGAACTCCGAAGAGGGGTGGATTTGAATGACCAAGGAAAAGAAAACTGTCGAGTTGTTGCGTTTTACCACCTGCGGCAGTGTGGATGATGGGAAGAGCACGCTGATTGGCCGGTTGCTTTACGACAGCCAGTCCATCCTGGAAGATCAGCTACAGGCCCTGGAACGCGCCAGCCTGAATCGGGGAGACGCCGAAGTCAACCTGGCCAACTTGACCGACGGCTTGCGTGCTGAGCGGGAACAGGGGATCACCATCGATGTTGCCTATCGCTACTTCGCCACCCCGAAGCGGCGTTTTATCGTGGCCGACACGCCCGGCCATGTGCAGTACACCCGCAACATGGTGACCGGCGCCTCAACCGCCAGTCTGGCTTTGATTCTGATTGACGCCCGAAAAGGTGTCGTGGAACAGACCCGCCGTCACAGCGCCATTGCCTCCCTGCTGGGACTGCCGCATTTGACCGTTTGCGTCAACAAGATGGACCTCGTCGGTTATTCCCAGGAGGTCTTTGAGGCTATCCGCGACGACTTCACGGAATTTTCCACCCGGCTTCGCATCAAGCACATTCACTTCATCCCCATCAGCGCGCGGGACGGCGACAATGTGGTGAACCGGTCGGAGAAGATGCCCTGGTACCTGGGAGAACCGCTCCTGCCTTACCTGGAGGAAGTTCACATTGCCGGCGACAACAACTATCAGGACGCTCGCTTCCCGGTGCAGTGGGTGATTCGACCGCAATCTGACGAGTTTCACGATTTCCGCGCCCTGTCCGGACAAGTCTCCAGCGGTGTTTTCCGCCGCGGGCAGGAGGTCCTGATCCTTCCTTCCGGCCAACGTTCCCGCATCCAGGATATTCTGCGGGCAGGCGAGTCACTGGAGATTGCCTGCGCACCCATGTCAGTTTCTCTTGTGCTGGAAAATCAGATTGACGTTTCACGGGGTGATATGATCGTCCCGGTCGACAACCTGCCCGAAGTGCGGCGAGAAGCCGAAGCCATGGTCTGCTGGATGCATGAGACCCCTCTACAGGCGGGCAAAAGATACCTCCTTCAACACACCACACGCTCAGTCAAGGCGATGGTGCAACAACTGCACCATCGGACCAATATCGAAACCCTCCAATCGGAAGCTGCAATCTCGCTTCAGCTGAACGAGATTGGAAAGGTTACGCTTAAGACCGCCGCCCCCCTGGTTTACGACGACTACTACCGCAATCGCCAACTGGGGGCCTTCATTCTCATCGACGAAGCGACCTCTGCCACCGTCGGGGCAGGAATGCTCCTGGAACCGGCCAAACCCGCCCCCTTGCCGGAGTACACGGACTACGCCATCTGATCGGCGGTCCCGGAAATCCTTCCACGAAGGACCTAGCGGGGCCTGTGGCCGCAACTAAAAGCTAAACGCAAAGACGCCAAGACGTAGAGAGTAATCCTGAGCGTTGCGAGGTAGACGACCTTTGACCAATATGAACCGGTGGCCCGAATGCAGGCATTGCGTGCGGGACACTGTACCGAATGTCTCACCACAGAGACACCAAGTCACCAAGGCAAATCCTTGATGCGAATTCATCCAGGTCCATCGACATAGCCACTCTTGTCACTCTCTTACAGCCTGGCTGACAATCCGAGGTAAGATCCCCGGAAATTGCTAGCAGGCGAAGGTCGTGAGCCTTTTCCTTGTAATAGTAAAGCGTAACTTCTTGTTTTCATGAAAGGTTTGTCGCCCAAAGCTGAGCGTCGGGGCAAAGGGACTGAGGAGGGGCTACTCAGCTGCACCTCCTGGGCTTGGATAATGAAAATCCGAATGATTCTGGTTTATCGTCGTTCAACTTTGTCCCTCTGGGTTCGGGATTCTTCTCTGCGCCTTTGCGCCTTTGCGTTTATATATCGTGTTGGTTGCGGCAAACGGCCGCGTTAAGCCTTGGTGGGCTACTCATTTGCTGCGGAGAGTGATACGGGCGAGTCTTTCACGGCTGACAGATGTTTTGGCAGGCTGAGCGAGAGAAAAAAACCGGCAACAGGCAGAACCGTCACCACCAGGAGAGCCGTAGTCAAGTTCCACAGGTCACCGATTTTCCCGATAATCGGAACTGCCAACCCTCCCATTCCCCAGGCAAATCCCATGGTCAAAGCTGCAGCCACACTGGCATTCTCGGGAATCAGCCCCTGCGCCAGCACCACGTTGACTGGTATCGTAGAAAGCAGAATCACCCCCCCCAGCGAGAGCCATCCGTACGACACCCATCCCTCGGTCAAGAGGAACACTACAAAACACGGGGTCGAAAGCAGCATGGACAAGGAGATCACTTGCTTACTCCCGAACCGGTCGGCCAATGCACCTCCGCTGAAGCCTCCAACGGCCCCTGCAAACAGAAAGATGGAGGTGATTCTGGCAGCTTCCAGATTGTCCAATCCCTTCAGGTGAAGATAAAGGGGGAGAAAGCTCACAAAGCTCATCTGCACCGCCGAACGAATCACCACCAACAGGTAAAGAATCAGCAGAGGACGCCAGATGCCTCTTAACCGATCTCTCAGGGAACCCTTTTCCCCCTGGAGGGATTTCGGGGAATGATGGATGGGAGGCACAAACCAGTAGAGCAGCCCGAACGCGATCAATCCCGGCACTGCTACCAGGTAGGACTTCTCCATTCCAAAATGGGCAACCACATACATGATGAGCAAAGGGCCCAGGGAATATCCAAGGGAGCCGGAGGTGACAAAGATAGACATTCCCAACCCCCTGCGCTCGGTACTGGCCGCCGCCGTGATAGCCGCAGCCTGGGGGTGAAAGGAAGCAATGCCAATACCTCCCAGAAGCAGGAGCAGGGAGAGCATCGCGTAGTTGTTGGCCAGGCCGAGGCAGGACATGAAGAGGGCTGTGACCAGCGGGCTGAAAACCGCAAAGGTTCGGCCGGAGAACCGGTCCGAGATGTAACCATAGACGGGCTGTGTGAACGCAGAGGAAATGACAAGGATGGTAGCCAGCCACCCGGCTTGCGCCATGGTGAGGTTCATTTTGGCCATGAGAAGGGGAATCAGCGGACCCAGAAAGTTCGAATAGGAGTCGTTGATGAAATGCCCCATCGATAGAGAAAAGAGGGTTAGTTTCTCGCTCTTGTTCAAAGCCTTGATCCTCGTGCTTTCTGCACAAAAAAGGAGAAGATCTTCTGCGACAAAGGGTCCGTCTCCCAGCCGATTTCCGGATGCCACTGCACACCGAAAACGAAATGGGTGGGGGATCTCAGCTCAGCAGCCTCCACGATGCCGTCCGGGGCGCGGGCTGAAACTTGAAGGGCCGCGGACAACTGGCGGATCCCCTGATGATGGTAACTGTTCACTCGGATATCGCTTTGCCCTGCAAAGGAGAAGAGCAGAGATCCATTCTGCACTTGAACCGGGTGAGACCTGTGATCGTCTGGCGAGGTATGAGAATGCTGAATGGAGTCTTTCACCTCGGTACCGATGTCCTGCCAGAGGGTCCCACCCAAAAAAACGTTGAGAATCTGAATTCCGTAACAGATGGCCAGAAGCGGTTTCTCCATCCGGAAGGACTCCTCCAAGAGGAATAGGTCCGTTTGGTCGCGCCTGGTCATGATCGGGCCTAGCCGGGGATGCGGTTCCTGGCCGTAACGGTGTGGATCTACGTCACTGTTACTGCCTGACAGAACAATCCCGTTCAAGGTCTTTAGAAGCTGCTGTGCATATTCACTTTCGGATATCAAAGGAAGCAGAACGGGAATGCCGCCGGCCTGATAGATGGCTTCACTGTAATGCTTACGGAGATAGAACTGGTCGCCTCCAACATCCATGCGGGTAGAAATCCCGATGACGGGTCTTGCTTGCGTCATTCTTTTTTTTTTCTAGGAATCTGGGGATAGGGGATAGAGGTTAGGGGCTGCAGATTGAAGACCTGTTTCTAGCGACCAGACCGGACTCGAGGTTTCGGGTGCCAGCGAGTCGGTGTCCGGAGGATTGAATTATCCTTCGCTTACTCACGTATTTTCGATCCCCGATTTTTTCCCACGCTCCGATTCCCTGGCCCTCTCTTCAACCTATTCCCTGATCCGCTAATCCCCAGTCTCTAGCCTCTAGTCCCTAGTCTCTAGCCCCTATTCCCTCCTTCTAAGTGCCGCTCTGACCTCCCCCACCAGAAACAGCGAACCGACCACCAGTATAGTTCCTCCCTCGGGAGTCAACTGACGCGCCTGAGCAAGGGCCTCCCGCGGCTGGTGGGCCAGCGATATTATCGGCTGAAATTCCGGGAGTTGCGCAGACACATCCTCCGGCTCTGCCGACCGTTCGCTGCTGACGCGGGTCAGGACGACGCGGCTCGCGCAAGGAAAAAGGATTCGACCCATTTCGGGAATGGCCTTGTCGCGCATCACTCCGAAAACCATCACTGTGCCGGCAGGCTCGAGGTATTGCTCCAGATAGTCTCGAACTACCCGGGCGCCGGCGGGATTGTGGGCCCCATCCAGGATGATTCTTGGGCAAACCTGGATGACTTCCAGTCTTCCGGGCCACCTTGTACTAGCGATCCCACGGCTGAGCTGTTCGTCATTGACTGGATAGCCACAGGACCTGAGCTGGTCAATGGCGCAAACCGCCGTGAGAGCATTTAAGGCCTGATGCTCCCCGGCGAGGGGTACATCCACTTTCAGATCAGGAGCATGCTCTCTTTCAAAAAGCACCTCCTGTCGTCCATCGGTCTGCGTCAGGCAGGCATACCTCGAGTAATCCTGAAGTCGGATCCAACGAGCTCCAACCGCCTGGCACTGGTTCTGTATGATGGAGTCCACCACCGGATTATTCCCGGAGTAGACCACGGGCAGTGGTTCACTCTGCAGACCCCCAGCCGAAGAAGAATTATGGATCTTCCAGGCCCGTGATTTGATGATTCCGGCTTTCTCCTGCGCAATTTGCTCCAGGCGTTCCCCCAGGTACTGCTGATGATCGAGATCCACGTTGGTGATGATGGCCACCAGCGGATCGACCACATTGGTGGCATCATATTTCCCGCCTAAACCGACTTCCAGAACGCCGATTTGAATCCCTTGCTCGGCGAAATACTTGAAGGCGAGAGCCGTCACCATCTCAAAATAAGTGGGGTGCCGCTCCAATTGTTCCTCCGGAGGGGATCCCTCATGGCTCAGGAGCCGGTCCACCGCACTTTTGACTTGGCCGGCTAACCGGGCGAATTCTTCTTCGGAGATCATGCGGCCGTTGACCTGTATTCGTTCTTCGATTCGCTCCAGGTGGGGCGAAGTGTAGAGGCCCGTCCGGTATCCCCCGGCTCGCAGTATGGATTCACAGAACGCTGCAACTGATCCTTTGCCGTTCGTCCCTGCAATCAGAATGGAATGGAACTGCCGATGCGGATTACCCAGGCTCTTCAGCAGAATGGAAATGTTGCGGAGCCCCAGTTTGGCTGTCAGGATCTCGTTCCCCAGCGAGTAGAAATAGCGGACGGCTTGAGTGTAGTTCATAAAATACGAAGACCCACGCCGCCGGCAAACGCACAGGGTTGCGTGGGTCTGTAAAGCAAACTCCAGGAGCAGTTCCAACAGGGCGTTTTCGGGATTTCCACAAACCCTCAACTTGGAGAAAGCCCGAAGCCGACACTCCTATCCATTAAAGAAACGCAAGGCCTGGACCAGGTAATCCCGCAGATCTTTCCGGTTGACAATGGCGTCCAGCATGCCGTGTTGCAGGAGGAACTCGCTGTGCTGGAAGCCTTCCGGCAGTTTCTGGCGGATGGTCTGTTCGATAACTCTCGGCCCGGCAAATCCAATTAGCGCTCCGGGTTCGGCAATGTTAAGGTCGCCCAGCATGGCATAGCTGGCTGTAACGCCGCCGGTGGTGGGATCAGTCATGACGGAGATGTAAGGGATCCTGGCCTCGTCGAGTCGGGCCAGCGCAGCGCCGATCTTGGCCATTTGCATCAGGCTGAGTGCGCCCTCCTGCATGCGAGCCCCACCGGAACACGAGATGATAATCAGCGGCATCTGTGACTGGAGGCACCGTTCAATGGCGCGGGTAATCTTCTCCCCCACGACCGACCCCATCGACCCGCTGATGAATGCGACCTCCATGGCGCAAATACAGACTGGTCGAGCCTCCAGGCGGCCTTCCGCGATAATGATGGCATCCCGCAGGCCCGTGGCGGCATACATTTGCTTCAGCCGCTGCTTGTAAGCCTTCTTGTCCACAAAACCCAGCGGATCGTTAGATTGGAGTTCCTGGTCGAACTCCTGGTAAATCCCGTCGTCCAGGAGCTGGCGCAAACGCTCAGCTGCGGAGATCTTGAAATGAAAGTTGCATTGAGGGCAAACGTTAAGGTTGGATTCCAGATCCTTCTTCCAGATGATTTGCTTGCACTGATCACATTTGATCCAGAGCCCTTCTGTTCTAACCGTGCGATCCCCAATCGGGACAATGAGGGTCTTATCTTTCTTAAACCACACCATAGAAGGCCTTTCCCAGCGCAATTGACGCGCCCTATATTACCCCAGGGGATCTCTCTAAGTCAAAAACGCATTATCCGCTTGTGAAAATCGTAATTGTCGTCCTGCTCGTCCTCGGCAATCCGGTGAACCGAGTACGACGACGAGAACGAGGAGAGGTCGCGTTACGCAAAGAGGATAGGAAGCTTCATGCCCCGTTAGGGGCAAAATGTTTATAGATACCATGACAATGAATAATACCCAGCCCCAGAGAGGGCTGAATGTCTGGGGACGCGTAAATTCCACCCCTCTGAGGTGGAAGACGATATGCCCGCTGGAGTCTATAAACATTGGCCTTCTAACGGAGGCAGGGACAGGTCTTACCCTTTCAAAAGAATGTGGGTAAGGCTTATTTCATGAAAGTGCGCCATGACCTTTTCAAGTTCACCACTGCATATGAAAATGGCAGGGGTAGCCACGATTGATTCGCTTCTTAAATCAATCGTGGGCTTTTCAAAAGGGCACAAATGCCCACGGTTACTGCCAAGAGCGCAGTAACCGTGGCTACCAAATCTCGATTTTCATAGTAGACTATTGCCAGTCTATTTTTCCTTAAGGCTGGTGACAGTGAGCACGTTTCCACTCAGTGTCCCTTCGGCAATCACCTCGATCTCTTTCTCTTTTTTCGAGTTCTCCAGAAGAGTCCTGGCTGGCTGGCTCCCGGCTTTGTCAAACTTCAGGAGTTTTCCATCGACGTAAATTCCGTAGCCGCTGGCGGCACAGTGATCCATCAGTGCACATTCCCTGGTGTGTTCCTTAGCTTTGGCGGGGTCTTTAATTTCCTGGCCGCACATTTGGTCAAGCAGATAACCCGACAACGTGACCTTCTTGCCTTCTGCCAGGCCAGGCAGAATAGTCAAGCCAAGAGCCACGGCCATTATCGATAAACAAGCTGCAATCCTTTTCATCGAACATCCTCCATCGAATTTACCGGCTGGGGGCTGAAGCCTCTTGAGCCGCTCCCGCCTTGCCTTGCGTTCTCTGCCATGGTTCCGGTCAGCCGCAAAAGACATTTTCCCTGCCGGAGTTGGGCCTATGGGATCCCCACATCACTTAAGATAGCGTATTGCTTCTGAAATTACCAGATATCGGTATTTCCCAGAAAGTCCCTACAGGAAATGGTTGCTCCTGAAATTGCTAGTTGCATTAATGACCTGACCTTCGGA
>JBGPHY010000177.1:0-9513 GCA_041484625.1 Terriglobia bacterium
CCACAAAGCCTTCCAGTGCATTGAGGTCAATGAGTTCATTAAACTCCTCGCCGTATCCGAACGTGCCGTTGGCAGTCAGCACCGGATTCTTCAGGGCAATCCCGGCAATGCTTGTGGAGAGATCCACTATTCTGTTTAGGGTCCCGGCGAGTAATTTTCCGATTCTTTGTAGGCCCGAACGACGACAATCCGGGACTGGGTGCGATACTAGCAAATCGTGGGGATCGGGGCAACGTCCGCGAATGCTCCCATGCAGGTGTAGAAAATCCGCTATACTGGGGCAGGAAAAAACCCATGCCCGCAATCCGCGATCTGATCAGCCAGACTGCCATCCAGACCCTTAGAGCCACCATCGAAGACACCAGAGACAACGAAGTCTTTTTTCTGACACGCACTGATGAACAGAGAATCATCCAGGAAGCCCTGCCCCTGGCCAGAGGCAACGATTCCGCCGTTGCGGCGCTGATGCAAGTAGCCTCCCCAGGAGATGTCATCATTCACAATCATCCCTCCGGAGTGTTAACTCCTTCCAACGCCGACATTCGATTGGCCTCAGAATACGGGAACATGGGGGTGGGCTTTTACATTGTCAATAATACCGTTGATGAACTGTACGTGGCCGTCGAAGCATTCCAAAAGGAGAAAACGGCCCCGCTGGAAATTACCGCCATCACCAGCCTGCTTTCTGACAACGGGCCGATTGCCCGAAAATTGAAAGGATTTGAGAATCGGCCCGAGCAGTTGCGCATGGCGGCCGCAACTAGTTCCGCCTTTAACAATGCTCAGCTGGCACTCATCGAAGCCGGCACTGGAACCGGCAAAAGCCTGGCTTACCTGATTCCCGCCCTTTTTTGGGCGACTCAAAACAAGCAACGCGTGGTCGTCTCTACCAACACCATCAATCTGCAGGAGCAGCTCATCTACAAAGACATCCCCTTCTTGAAGAGTGTGCTTCCCCCGCAGTTCAAAGCCATTTTGATCAAGGGACGCGGAAATTACGCTTGTCTGAGCAAGCTGGAAGCCTTGAGGCAGGATGGGGACCTCTTAATCGAAAGCGAAGAGCGACAGGAAGTCCATGCGATCCTGGATTGGGCGAAGACCACCTCTGACGGCAGCCGTTCCGACCTCAATATCCTGCCAAGCCAAGCGGTCTGGGAAAAAATCGCGTGTGAGAGTGACAACTGCGCACGGATCCGCTGTGAGTTTTACGGCCGCTGTTTCTTCTACAAAGTCCGCCGTGAAGCCTCTTCGGCCGATCTCCTGGTGGTGAATCATCATCTCCTCTTTGCCGACCTGTCCGTTCGCGGCAGTACCGGAAGCTATTCCGACGCGGCGGTGTTGCCGCCCTACGGCCGTGTGATCCTGGATGAAGCTCACAACATCGAAGAGGTTGCCACTGAATACTTTGGGGTCCAGGTCTCCAAGTTTGGTTTGACTCGCTTGTTGGGGCGTTTATATTCCCTCCGTGAACGCGAGAAGATCCGCGAAAGGGGACTCCTTCCCTTCCTGCTTTCCAAATTGCGGGGGATGGAGAAGCAAATAGCTCTCTCTCTCTACAGTCGGATCCACGACCAGGTTCAGTCCCGGCTAATCCCGCAAAAGGAATCCCTTAGCTTTGTGGTTGGCAATGTGTTTGACGACCTGGCGAGTTTTTTCGGCAGTCTGGCCCAGGATGACTCCCCCGGCAGAGAAAATAAAATCCGGTTTACACCCGACCTTTGTTCCATCTCTGACTGGCAAAATAATGTCCTGGCCCCCATCCAGCAATTGCTGATGGAGATTCGGGATTTTCACCAGCAATTACTGTCGCTGGAAAGGACTCTCGAACTCCTGCCTGAGGGGATCGCCGACAGCCTCGTACCCCAAACGGTCGAACTGGCTTCCCTGAGCGACCGGATTGAAGGAACTGCCGCAACATTGGGAGAGATCTTTGGCCCTCTGGCCGAGGAGAAGGTTCGCTGGGTGGAACTCCGCGACAGCCGGTTTGGCAGACTCATCACCTTGAAACAATCTCCATTAAACGTGGCGAATCTTCTGCGCGAGCGCCTGTTTGAGAAATACCAGACAGTCATCCTGACCAGTGCCACCCTGGCCACCGAGGGGCAGTTTGACTACATCAAGAGGCAGTTGGGGCTGGATCAGGTACCACCGGATCGCCTTCAGGAACTGGTCCTGCCTTCGTCATTCAATTATCGCGAGCAGGTCATCCTGGGAATTCCCCAGGGTATCCCGTTGCCGGAGGATCCGGGTTTCTTGCAGGTCTTGTGCCGCCTGCTATTGAAGTCGATCTCCATATCCCGGGGCCGCGCGCTGGTGCTGTTCACTTCCTATTCATTGCTGCGTCGAGCCTACCAGGAATTGTGGGATCCCTTAAAGGCGTTGAGCATCCGTGTCCTCAAGCAGGGTGATGCTCCGCGTCACCGCCTCACGGAGATTTTCAAAAATGACAAGGCCAGTGTCCTATTTGCCACGGACAGTTTCTGGGAAGGAGTAGACGTTTCCGGAGAGGCCCTGGAGAACGTCATCCTGACCAAACTACCCTTCAGTGTGCCGAAAGAACCCATCATTGAAGCCAAGGTGGAGGCCATTGCCAAGCGTGGTGGGAATCCCTTCCTGGAGTACTCCGTGCCCCAGGCGGTCATCAAGTTCAAACAGGGCTTTGGCCGGCTAATTCGCAGCAAGACAGATTATGGCTCGATCATGATTTTCGATCGGAGAATCCTGGACAAGAGTTACGGGAAGAGCTTTCTGCGGTCTCTCCCAGAATGTAGGCTGGCCAAGGGAAAAGAAGAGGAGGTCTTCGAAGCTGTGGACCGGTTCTTCCAGGAACGCCGGCGGGCCGGCAATCAGCCTGATTCGCCTGATCCTCCCCGAATAAGGGGAGTCCCGGAGTTGGACAGGATGGCCGGGGGTGAGCATAAAAAGGTCAAAAAGGGGTAGGAGTCACTGCCGCAGCTCCAGCATCTCGTTGAGGACTTTCTGCATTTCGGTAATCTGGAATGGCTTTGCCACCACGACGTCCACCCCCTTGTCTCTGGCTTTGTCCCGGTCGAGGGTCACTCCCCAGCCGGTCATTAGGATCACCGAGGTGTCCGGGTTGATGGTTTTGACGGTATTGGCCACGTCCCAACCACTCACTTCGGGCATTCCCAGATCCGTGATCACCGTGTCCAGTTCCTGAGTTCTAAAAATCTCCAATCCTTCTTTGCCCCCCGACGCTGTAAAAACTGTGTGGCCTTGCTCAGCCAACATCTCGGCCAAAAGATCACGTATGGGAGCCTCATCGTCAATGATCAGGAATCGGCCAGTTTTCTTTCGAGAGGCAGTTTCCGCTGGAACATCCTGGTGGTCCGCCTCCAGACTCACCGGAAGATGAATGTGAACAGTGGTCCCTCTCCCGATGTCGCTCGTGAGTTCAATGTCGCCTTTGTGTCGAGTGATGATGCCGTAGGCCACGCTCATGCCCAGACCATTCCCCTTGACTCCTTTAGTCGTAAAGAAGGGATCAAACACCTTTCTGCGGACCTCCTCGGTCATCCCCCGGCCAGTGTCGGTCACCGTGATTCTAATATGTCCGTCTTCAGCCCAGGCACGAATGTGGATCTTCCCTCCACTAGGCATAGCGTCGAGCGCATTGAATATGATATTGGTGAAGACTTCTCTCAATTCCGAGCTGTCCCCTGCTACCGGCAGAATGGGTTCGTATTGGGTGGTGATGGAGTACTGGATTCCACTGATGTGGGCGCTGTCTTCCCAACGGGTCCGCGTCATCGACAGGGTATCTTCGATAACCTGGATAATGTCCACCTGCTTGAAGTCCTGATCAGTTCGTTTCCGGGTGAAATCCTGGAGTCGGCGAACCGTGGAGGCTCCATCGATGGCCGCTTTCTCGATGATCTCTAACCCCCGAAGAACCGAGGGCTCGAGGTTCTGGGATTTCATGAGCTGGGCCCTTCCCAGGATGGCACCCAGAATGTTGTTGAAATCGTGGGCCACGCCAGCTGACATCTCTCCCAAGGCGCGCAATTTCTCGGACTTGATGAGCTGCTCCTGGGTATTCTGCAGTTCCATGTAAGACTGCTCCAGGGCCGAGTACAGTCGGGCATTTTTCAGGGCCGTCCCGAGACTGTTGGCCACGGTCTTGAGCAGGTCTATCTGGTCTTCGGTAAAACCGTCTTCCTTTCGGCTTCCCAAGTTCAGAGTCCCTAGACAGACATTTTCGGAGATAATCGGAACAGAGACTGCCGACTGGATCCCCTGGGTCACGAGGTAGGGAGAGATGTGGGACATGATCTGGTCCAGATTCCGCGTGTAGTAGGGCATCTTGGTGTCATGGGCGATTTTCATGACCGTTTCCCGGCCCGGGATCTCCATGCCCCTGTAAAATCCCGCGGTAATGTTCTCTCCGTACACATTCAGGAGAGAGAACGTGTCAGTGTCAGGTTGATAGATGGCGATGCTGCTTTTCTCGTAAAAGATCACCCGCCTGAGCTCCGCGTTGATTTTCTCGAACAGCTTGTCGACATCCAGCTTGAGGCCCGCCTCGCGAGTGATTTCGTTGACCACGGCCAGACGGATGGCCTGCTCCTGGGCTTCTCGAAACAAGCGCGCATTAGCGATGGCCACCGCGGCCTGGTCGGCAATCGTGGACAGGAAACTCAGGTCGTCGCTGTCGTAGTCCTGCCGGATCCTGAAATTCTGGAGAACAATGACGCCAATAGCCTCTTCCCCCAGGATCAGTGGGACCCCGAGCCAGGACTGCGCGATGCGGTGGGGAGTGCGACGGGTGATGGACTTATATACCTGGGCGAAGTTGTCCTTGACCAGAAAAGGGGTTTGGATCTGCATGACATAACCCACCAAGCCGTCATGCGATAAATGGCTCATGTGTTGCTTCCGCTTCCCGTCGACCACCTCGAACTTGACTTCTATGCGCTTGGATCCCTTTTCATGAAGGGCAATGAAGAAGTCTTCACTAGGTAACACCTGCCCCACCTGTCGGTAGATCAGTTCAAAGAGATTGTTGATGTTCAATTCGGAACTGATGGCCTTTCCGATTTGGTTCAAGGTCTGCAAGGCACCGGCCTTCCTGCCCAGGTCGGAATACAGGCTGGCGTTGTTGACCCAGATAGCCAGGTAGTCACTCAAGGCTTCCAGGACCGTGATGTCTTGTTCATCGAAGGCATGATCCTGCAGACTTTCCACGTTGATCACACCCAGTGTCCTGGTGGAGTAGTTGTAAGGGATACAGAGCCGTGACCTGGAAGCAGGATGCAGGGTGTTTGCCAGCGGGCCTTCACCGGCAGGAGCCGAGGCTCTGATGGTCTTGCGCGACCGTTGTGCCTGGCAGATCGCATTGTCTTCCCAGGCATGATATTCATCCAGGACTGTGAGGTCAGAATGCGTGTCCACCAGCGCGGTCAGTACCAGGTGATTCCGCTCGTCGTTGCGGTAAATGCTGATGTGGTCATAGCCGAAATCGCGCTGCAGGAGGGTGGCAAATTCCTTGGACACCGCCCGGAAATCCAATATGGAGGAGAGTGTCTGGCTGATCTGGTGAATCACCAGCAACTGAGAGGTCCTTTTCCTCTCGCTTTCCAGGAGTCTTGCTTTCTCCAGCGCGGCCGAGATGGAGGCGGAGAAGTTGACCAGGAATCGAATTTTCTTGTGGCAGTCGTCTCTGGAGGAATGACCCAGGTCGGCCAGGAGGAGGCACGATGTTTCTCCCCTTTCTTTCAGCGGGAGGATCGCCATCGCCTTGACTCCGAGCATGGTGAAGACCTCCTGCGCGAGCGGATCATCACTCGGAAGATCTTCTTCAAATAGAACCAGAGGATCCCCCTGGGTCAGGCAGAGCCCGAATCCGGGCAGGGCTGCCAGTCGTCCCCGCGAACGGTTCAGCTGGACCAGGAAACCTTCGTCCCCCTGTTCCACGATTGGCCGGCCGGTGAGGGGGTGGTCACGAACAACCGGAAGACAGGCCGCCCGCTTCAAACCGAGGTTTTCCTGGACCAGTTTGAGAACCGAACGAATGACCCCTTGCCAGTCCAGGCTGTAGCTGATCAAATGGCCGAAGTTTGAAAAGAGGAGAGACCGTTCTTCCTCAGAGGCCTTCAGGGTCTCGTTGGTCCGGGCCAACTGGTAGCGCGAGCTGAACTCCCGAAACCGCAAGTGCTGATTGTAGACCGTGCTTCCCAGGGCAATCATTATGGTTCCGGAGAGGAAAAAATTGTTGTTGATGAAGACGTCAGGTTGAGTAACATGATCCTTGACCAGGATCGGGATCAAATATGTGGCGTAGGAGAGCCCGCAGGCCACCAGGCATTCGATCAGCGTCAAGGGCAGGAAGAGGGTTACCGCCAGGATGATCAGGTTGAGCCCCGCATAATAGGGGCTCCGGTATCCTCCCAGGTAGCGGGTCATAATGGAAAGCATACCGCTGACGATCAGGGTTCCCGCGATCCCCACAAGAGCTGGCCTCGATCGTGCCAGTGAGTTCCGGGCCAATAGATAGACGAGCAGGAGGGTGCTGGAACACAAGAGCCTGAGTACAAAGAAGAACCCCCAATTGGACGGGGGCACAGAGATGAAGTCCAAGAGAATGAGCAGAGGTACCAGGACAATTCCGTAAAGATAGAGGTGACGAAGGCGTTCACTACAGAGGCTGCAGAGGTGCTGGCGGAAGGCCTGGTTCAGTTCAATGTCTTGCTGCAAGTGGCGCATCATAAACCGGCTTTAGACCGGCTAGGTTAGCACAGGAGATTCAGGATTGGTACAAGCAAAGACACATTCACCGAAACTTTGTCTCGAAAGCTGATAGTTGATCGGAAATCTACCTGACTTTCTTTAGTTTTTTTATCGGAATTCTTTCTCTCTAAGACAGGGTGAGACAGGCGGAGGGTTTCCTGTCCAATATATTGTTGTATGCGGTGATAGCTGGAAAAGATTAGTCGCACTGAAAGGAAATGTTATGACAGAAGCTGGTTTTCAGGATGCCAAGCGTCAGCAGGAAGGGTTACTCGCACGAACTGAGAAGAAGGCCCTCATCTGGTTTGCTCGCCACGTCCCTGACCGGGTCAACTCCGACCATCTGACCCTATTGGGTTTCCTAAGCATGTTTGGCGCAGGTCTCTTCTACGCCCTGAGTGGAACGCAGACTTCCTATCTTCATCTAGTAAACGCCTGTCTGGTCCTGAACTGGTTTGGCGACAGCCTGGACGGGACTCTTGCCCGGTATCGGAACAAGCTCCGTCCTCGTTATGGTTTCTACGTAGACCACGTGGTTGACACCTTCGGGGCGCTATTCCTCCTCGGGGGGTTGGGCCTGTCCGGCTACATGAGCGAGCGGATGGCCCTTTTCCTGCTCATTTCCTTCCTGATCTTGTCGATCGAGGTCTACCTGGCAACATACTGTTTGGGGACTTTCAAGATATCCTATGGCTTCTTCAGCCCCACCGAGCTTCGGGCTCTGCTGATCGTGGGCAACTTTTTTCTTCTCTACAAGCCGAAGGTGCGCCTTCTGGGACAAGCCTATCTGCTCTTCGACGTGGGTGCTGCGATCGCCACTCTCGGGATGATCGGGATTCTGATTTTGTCGACCATCTTCAACACGCGCAGGCTGTATGGCCTGGAGAAGATTTAAGCACGCCGGAGCCTCCTGCCAGATAGACACAGGCCAGACTTTGAAACCCATGCTCCTCCTGCCCCATCGCCGCTCTGGCACAGTTCACAGAAGCTTCAATGGTTCGGTCGATGAGGGGTTGGCATTTCTCGTAAAACTCGGGAACCGGTATCAGCACTTCTCTCCCCATAAGGCTGATCTGGCCCAGGTCGACCGTGATCTTGCGTGCGTTCGGAGTGATGCTTTCTTTAGCTTGACGGCATAAATGGAGCAGACACACCTGCCAATCCGAATCATACTGAACAGCCTGGGCCCGCAACCCAAAGACCGCCTCGTCACCCCGGACCGCGATTAGCGAGGGATACCAGTCCAGGAAATCCCCGTCCTCGGTCTGAAAGGCAACACAAGGATAGTTGCCGTTCAGGACCACGGAGACACGGGTTCGAGTGGTGCCGAAATCAATTCCTAGTCGCATGGGCCAGAAAGTCTTTGAGGGGATCCCCCTCCCTGAGAAACTGAATTCGGTTCGGCTCCACCGGAACCCCATCGTGAGAATAAGCCAGAAGCAGGGCCCCTACCAGGGGAGGGTAACGAGGCGGGACCACCAGGCTCCTGGCCTCTCGCTTCAATACCTCCTGCTGGAAGACCGCCCACAGGGTTTGGCTTGAACCCAAAACTCCGCCCGTCCCGGAGACCGGGATCCTATGCTCTTTCCAGTCGAGCTTTCGCAAGACAACTTGTGCCAATTCAGCTAGGTCCTGTCCGGCGGTAGTAAGGATTTGCAGAGCCACAGGGTCTCCCTGTTGAGCCGCCTGGTTGACCAGGATGCTGATCCCTGCGATGGTTCCCTTGGGCGGGTCTTTTTGGTGGATGAACTGGGGAACGAGCGCCACATCCTCAATTCCCAGTTCCTGTAACAGCATCGGGGTGATCAAGGTTCGCGGTCCTCGAAGTTCGTGCTGGCGCAGGACCGCCAGTACGGCCTGGCGCCCGATCTCAAATCCACTCCCAGGATCTCCAATCAGGTAACCCCATCCGCCGGCGCGGGCTTCCTCCCCGGCTTCATTGGCTCCGAAAGCGATGGACCCTGTCCCGGCAATGACCACAACCCCAGCCTGAGAAGGAATGGCGCCGGCCAAGGCATTTCGTGCATCGATGTCCGTGACCACCTGTCGAGTGTTGAAGCTCCCGGTCAAGGCGGATCGATAGAAGCGGGCAACTGTGCTACGGGGATTCGTAATCCCGGTGATCCCCAAGAAGGCGCTCTGGATCTCGGCCCTATCCGAAAAACCAGCACTGGCCAGGGCATCATGAACCACGTGGCGAATTGTCTCTTGCACTGCTCTGCGAGTACGCTCCTGGTTGAGATGCTGGCAAGGACCGCCACGCCCGAAACCCAGGATCCGGCCGAATTCATCGGCCAGAAGCCCTCTCATTTCCGTTTGTCCCCCGTCAATGCCCAAGTACAGTTTCATTGAATCTCTGTCTCCGTCTTGTTCGGGAACTCCGTGTGCCTCGCCCTGTAACCTTGGCTTCCCACTTTCACGTTTCCGCTTCAATGTAGCATGGGACCCGAAACCTGGCAACCGGTGCCTGATGTGTCAATTATCCTGCCCTTGAACCTGGAGGCCGTGATAGCATAGCGATTGAGTGTCAGGTAAGGAGCTTTACAGTCAGCCTTCCGATCCTACAGTCGGCAGATACTTCACCATGCCACCGCACCTTGGTTGACCTATGAGACTCTGGCATTCTGTTCACCTTCCTTGTTGCTGTTTCGTCTTAGCCGGACTTCTGGCTGCCGCTCCCACTCAGAGCTCACCTCCGCCCGATCTGCCTTTCTTCGTGTGGGTGGAGAATCCGATGGTCCAGGTTCGACCTGGTACTCCTCCCCG
>JBGPHY010000178.1:0-9483 GCA_041484625.1 Terriglobia bacterium
ACGCAGGCGCAAACATGGTTGGGGATGATAGACAGCCGCTCTCCGACCTTCGGCCGGTAGGAGGCCTCCGACAAATTCAGGTGTCCGTGCTCTTCCGACATGGACTCGAATCGAATCTTTGGGTGTTCGAGGATCAAGCCGAACCCGGATTTGTCACCTGAAAGTAACCGGTCGCCGGAAAAAGTCTTGGATCCCCCGTCAATCATTGCCTTGCCCGGCACAGCATTGCTGATCACCGTCACCGACACCCGGAGGGCGCACTCCTCGAGTTGGCACGCTCCGATATCCAGCGTGTTGCGGTCGTTGAAAACATAAGTGCCACTGCGGATTTCCGTCATTCCCTGAACCAGATGGCTGTTATAAGCCGTCGGCGTGCTGCCTCCACTCACCACCTCGCATTCAAATCCACTCCGGGTCATCGCCTGGAGAATCTCTTGAAGGCGCTCCTTGACGGGTTTCAGCACAGCCGCTTGATCCCCCGGCAGGACCCAAACATGCCCTGGATAAAAGAGGATCCCGGCAAACCGAAGACCCGGCAGACGCTCGGCTTGCCCAGCCAGTGTGATAGCCTCCTGCGGGGATTGAACCCCGCAACGTCGCATCCCCAGGTCGCACTCAATAAGAACGCCTATGCTGCAACCTGCCTGGGATATAGCCCCGGAGAGACCTTCCAGCGCTTCCACTGAATCCAGCGCCACAGTGATGCGACGTGACTTCGCCAACGTTATCAGCCTATCCAGTTTGGGTTTACCCAAAATCGGGTAAGCAATCAAGATATTATCCAATCCGGCCGCAGCCATCACTTCAGCCTCGCCGACCTTAGCCACAGTGATCCCGGGTGAGCCGGACTGAATCTGCATTTTGGCGATGTCCGGCACCTTGTGGGTCTTGGTGTGGGGCCGCAACTTCAGGTCATGTTGCCTGCAATAGGCGGCCAGACGAGTCAAATTCCCTTCCAGGATGTCCAGATCAACAACCACTGCCGGAGTGTCGAGCTCCTCAATTCGTTTCACGATTATCACCTCTTGTTTCTGGCAACCAGGGTTAACTGGTCGCTGTTTGTGATCGCATTATAGTCGAAGTATTCGCCAAACCAGAGCCGATTCAGGTACGGGAAATGCTCCAGGTACAGGTTGGCACTGTTGGCAAACCCGTCTCGCACATTGAACTGGTTGGCCGAGTGAAGATCAATAAGCGCGCCCGGCCGGGTACTGTCCAGAACCCGGCGCACGCGCTTCATGGTGGTCCGGTCAAACGCCACATCATCGATGTATAGCCCGTCAATCCCAACGTTTTTCACCAGCCAGTTCAGACCTTCGATGTAGTAGTTGTGCCAGCTAGGAGGCAAGTTGAGCGGTTTCAGCAGGTAGAAGTTGGTATTCAATGGACGGTCGTAGTTGTCGGCTTTGAGCGTGAACTGAAGTCCGGCATTGACGTCGCCCACCCAGGCGGAGTCCTGGTTCTTCTTCTGGTCCCACTTCCAGCGGTATTCTCTGGGCCGAAATCCTCCTTTGACTCCCATGCCCATCATGTAGCGCGAGATTTCACGACTGAGAGGGATTTCCAGAGACACGTCATTCAGCGGAGTAGCGCGACTGGCACGGATTCGGAGGAGGAACTCGATGGTCCCATCAAACTCCATCTGAGCCTGGACCTGGAGCTGGAGACTCTGGACTGTGGCCTGTGACTCCCAGGAGGCGATGCCTTCAGCCTGCTTGAGCATATGGAACCTGTCGCCACACCCTTGAGATCGCTCAGCCTGATCTGCAAATCCGGAATGCTTCTCCTGGCGGCAAAAACTCCGAGTTGAAATGCGTAGAATTCTCCTCGCAAAGCCTCACCCTCAAAGGACTCCCGGGGACCGAGCTGAATCCAGCGATAGGGCAGGTCATCCGTCATCCGGATGGGATAGCGCCTGTCCTCCGGAAACAAGAGACAGGAAGCGTCAGGGTGTTGGGAGAGCATCCGGCTGAGTTCGTCGGAGGTGGCAATGAGTTCCATAGGGTAAAAGCTATTAAAATCGTCAACGGACTGGAACTCCAATAGAATTGCTTTGGGAAGCTGACGCCACTTGCCCGAGGGCAGTTCCCCGGAATCCAAATGGTTTTGTTTCAACCACTGCACTTGGGCTGTGGGTTGGGGGCTTGGGTAATTAACCTTGGGATAGTTCGACCGCCCCTCCCAAGCATAAGGCAAATAATAGACCCAGTAGTCACCAGCTCCGGACTCAGGTTGGAACACCAGGTCGCCATGTTCTCGATTGACGGCTACCCGGCACAGGTTCTTCATACGGTACCCGCTCTGGACGCTAACTACCATGATGTCCTTGTCTTCGGGATGGAGATCCCTGCGCCGCCAGGGAAGATGGACTTGCACCGCCGGAGCTGTCATCTCCACTCGTACCACTGCCCGGTGATTTCCAAAGATATCGGCATCCCAGGTACCAACGCCGTACCGCACCTCTTCAGCAAGCAGAAGCGTCGGAAGACTTCCCAGAATCAAGAAGAACCAAAGCAAGGCGTCCGATTTCATTACCACCAGATTGTCAAAAAAGTGCGATATGACCTTATACAAGTTCATCACCGCCGATGAAAATGGGGGAGCCGATCGTGGGACCGCTGTCCCTCGTGCGGCGACCTCCAGCACTTGGCCATCGCCGCGTGGAGCACGGCTCCCACATTTAAAAGCGCCTATCAGAAGCCTCACTGCCTCCGAAGTTGGAGCGTCATGCCAGGCTTGGTATCAATCTCGATGACTTCATTTCCTGTCTGTTGCCCAGGCAACGGACCTCCATTGATTGTGAAGCGCCCGGGCATAAACGGATCTGCCATTCGCAGGCGGCCTCCTCTTTCCGAGACAATCGTGACCTCCTGGACCTCGCCCTGCAGTCTCCTGGCAGTGACAAGGAACGCACCCTCGGCCCTGAGTTTTTCGAAAGAAACATCTTTCCAACCCGCAGGGATTGCCGGGAAGAGACGAATCACGCCGCGTTGGCTCTGCAGGAGCATTTCCTGGACCCCGGCCGCAAAAGCGAAATTTCCCTCCAGCGTGAACGGTCGGTAGGTATAGTTAGACTTCCCCGAGCGGCTCTGGTCACCGTTGGCGTGGAAGCTGTTGGGAAGGCAGAAACACTCCGCAAAAATGCGCAGGGCCCGGGAAGCCCGTTCGCCATCTCGCCCCCGGGCGGCCAGATTTCCCAACCAGGAGTAGGAATAACCGCACCATTCGCCGGGTCCGAGCCTCTCCAGTTCAGCCAGTGCTGACCGGATGGTCTGTTGGTCCTGCGGGCCGTTTGCCCAGTCCACCAGGCCCAACGGGTGTATCGCCATCAGGTGGGAGAAATGGCGATGTGACCGGTTCAACGGAATTCCTGGAGCCACCAGTAGTCTCCTGTCTTCGGACGAGAGAGCCAGATCAGGCCATTCCGAGAGGATTCGCTGCCAGCGGGCGGTTTCCTCTTTCTTCCCCAACTCATTGGCCAGTTCTGCTGCAGCCCCATAGAGCCAGCGGATCAGCGCCAGGTCGTAATTGGTTGTCTTCTGGAACCAGGCATCGATCCGGTTGTCGTTGATTTCTGGTGACGAACTGAGGGGCAGTTCCCGGCGGCCGCTGCTGTCTCGAATGGAAATTCCCTCCAGAAAAAGGGCCACTTCCCGAATCCAGGGATAGGCGCGATCTTCCAGAAACTTCCGGTCTGCGCTATAACGCCAGTGAAGATAAAAATGTTGGGCCAACCAGGCAGAAACCGTTGGTGAGAAAGAATACTGAGCCCATCCTCCCATCGGTTCCCCGGCGAGGGTGGTCACTCCGGGAATATTGAGCCCCTCGGTTTCGAAGAAAGTCCCGGTGTATCTCAATGCCGCTGGACGGATTTCCCAAAGCCAGTCCAGGAAGGCCAGACCCTCCTCGAGGTGATTCCCGCTATAGCATGGCCAGTAGCTTAGTTGGGTGTTGAGGTCATGGTGAAAATCGCCCTTCCAGGGGGGAATCCGGCCATTGTCAGCAGTCCAGACTGCTTGCAGAGAAATGGGTGGAGCGCCGCGCCGCGAAGTAGCGCCAAATTTATACAACTCAAGATACCATTGTTTCTCCAGCACGGGATCCGGCAGTGAAATCGCCGACTGCCGCCAATACTGTCGCCACCAGCTCTCCTGAGCTCCCAATGCTTGCCGGTACGCCTCGGTCAGAAGTTCCCCCTCGGGTAACTTGGCAGAGGTGCCCGAAAGTCCGTTGCTTCGAGAAGTACTGATGGACCAAGCTCCCACTAAGCGGCCGGGGCTGGCCGATTCCCACGAAACCTTGACCTCATAACTGAATCCCCCCCATCCTGGTTGGATCGTTCTTAGGGTCTGCCTATCCTTGACGATCCTGGGTGGAGCGTATCCTAGGCGACGCAAGTCGTCGCCCTCCACCGAGTTTTTGCGTTTGTCGGCTAAAGGTTCCAGGCCTCCATACGGCGGCGGTATAATTTCCGGCGACAGTGTTGAAGGTAGATTGTCGAACCGGAACCATCCCACTGGTTGGGTCGCATGGACAAAGGTCCGAAGCCTGGCGCCCCCCTTCCACTTCACTTCGCACAGGGCGTTCTCCAGATGGAGTTGTACCAACTCCACGTCGCCCAGTGAACCCAGATTAAACTGGAGGGCGCCTGCCGGTATCTTGGAAGGGCCAGGATCCCTTTCGTATGGTAGATCCGCCAGTTCCTGGACAGGTCTGTAGTCTTCTTTCAGCACCTGCTGGCGGATCCAGGCAAATCGAAATCGGGGACCTTGAAGCTCCGCCACAGGGCGAAGATCCCAAAGATCGGCACGGTCCAGCGAAAAGCGCAAGGCCTTTCCCTTTTGCCAAACCAGGGTTCCAACCAAACCGTTGCCCAGAGGAATGGCCTCGTCCCACTGCCGGGCCAGGGCTGGGAACCTCAGGTCGTGCCGGGAAGGTACCTGGGCATAGATTGAATGCGTCTCCAAAAGTCCACGGTCAGAGACAAAGAGGAGGCCGAGGAAGGTCAGAAAAAACCGCCAAGATTGCGTCATACCCTCTCCTTTGAAGTCTCTTTAGGAACTATGAAATGCCGTGATAGATGATGGATGAAGGCGACGTGTGATGGAGGCTTTGCGAAAGACTCAAGGCCGTGCAATCATCCATTCTTTGCGTGGCATCGCTGTTGTTCTTTAGCGTGAACCGGCCATGCAGTTCGCCACTGCATTAAATCACAAAGGGCTCTGGAATTTAACAGGAGAGTGGAGAAGGGGCTTTCTACGTCCGTGTCCGAAGAAGTGCTGGACTTTCTGAAATCCCTGACTTAGGATGCCACTCTACCTCAGGCCCGGATAACTGGACTGGCTGACGTCTCGTAATTGGAGGAGGGATTCCATGAGCAAGATGAAAGCGCTGGTGAAGCTGAAAGCCGAGCCCGGCCTCTGGATGACTGAAGTCCCCGTCCCCCCACACGGGATTAATGAAGTTTTGATCAAGATCCTGAAAACCTCCATCTGTGGAACCGATGTTCATATCTATAACTGGGACAGTTGGGCACAGAAGACCATTCCCGTCCCCATGGTGATTGGTCACGAGTTCGTCGGACGGGTGGCTGCAGTGGGCAGCAATGTGACGGGTTTCAAGCCGGGTGATCTGGTCAGCGGAGAGGGCCACCTGGTGTGCGGACTATGCCGCAATTGTCTGGCTGGCCGGCGCCATCTCTGTCCGAACACCAGCGGGGTGGGCGTCAACCGCGAAGGTTGTTATGCCGAATACCTGGTCATCCCCATGTCCAATGTCTGGTATGCCGACCACAACCTGCCGACCGACGTCATCAGCTGCTTCGACCCACTGGGGAATGCCGTGCACACGGCCTTGTCATTTGATGTGCTGGGGGAGGATGTGCTCATTACCGGGGCAGGCCCCATCGGTTGCATGGCGGTGGCCGTCGTGAAACATGCCGGGGCCCGCTATGTAGTAGTGACCGACGTCAATCCCTACCGGTTGGATCTGGCCAGGCGGATGGGCGCCACCCTGGCTTTGGATGTTCGAACCGAAAAAATCGAAGATGCCCAAAAGAGGCTGGGGATGAAGGAAGGGTTCGACGTGGGCCTGGAGATGTCGGGGAACCCTTCTGCCTTCCGCAGCCTGCTGGCCAACATGTGCCACGGCAGTAAGATTGCGATGCTGGGTATCCCCGAGGCCAACACGGCCATCGACTGGAACCTGGTGGTCTTCAATTCACTCACTATCAAGGGAATTTACGGGCGGGAGATGTACGAGACCTGGTACAAGATGACCGTGATGCTGCAGAGCAGATTGGACATTTCTCCCGTCATCACCCACCGTTTTCACTATACCGAGTTCCAGAAAGGCTTTGAGGTAATGCGTTCGGGCCAGTCCGGAAAAGTGGTCTTGACCTGGTCGGCAGAGGAATGATCCTCCTCCGTTTAGAGACTTGTCGGGAAAGCCCCCCCCTGCCCCCATCGATTGTCCCGCTCTGAAAAACACCAGCCGATCTATCTGACGGACTAGCAGTTTCCAGTCGCCCCTTGCGGAACAACGCTCTGTGTTGCTTGCCTTGACTAAGTCCTTTCACTGGAAATAAGCTCTATCCACTGACTGTCCAACGCTGTATTCCCGACACCTGTTTCAAGGAGCCAAAATGACGAGGAACCGGATGTATCATTTAACGCTGACCCTTTGCTTACTGTTTCCTACACTGCAGAGGCTTTATTGCCAGGAGCACCTTATCCCTCCGGTGGACCGCCGCGCCGTGGAAATCCGCAACCTTGACATGCCCTATACCTTCACCCCTTTTAAGACCAAAGAAGAATGGGGGGCCCGGGCCGAGTTCTTACGCGCGCAGATCCTGGTCAGTAGCGGCCTCTGGCCGATGCCGGAGAGGACTTCGCTGAATCCCCATATCTTTGGAAGAATTGAACGCGGTGATTATTCGGTGGAGAAGGTCTATTTCGAAAGCTATCCGGGCTTTTACGTTACCGGCAACTTGTACCGGCCACTGAAAAAGGCAGGGCCATTTCCGGGGGTCCTTTCACCCCACGGCCACTGGGATTACGGGCGGCTGGAGAACAGCGCCCTGGGCTCTATTCCGGCCCGCTGCATTTCGATGGCTCGACAGGGTTACGTGGTGTTCAGTTATGACATGGTAGGCTACAACGACAGCCGCCAGGTGAATCACCGGCTCCTCAGCCAACGGCTGAGTCTCTGGGGAATCGGTTCTCTGGGGCTTCACCTGTGGAATAGCATCCGATCGGTGGACTTTCTGGAATCTCTGCCCGACGTCGACAAGGCCCGGTTGGCTTGCACCGGCGCTTCGGGCGGAGGAACCCAGACGTTCCTGTTGACAGCCGTGGATGACCGGATTAAGGTCT
Source organism: Terriglobia bacterium (assembly GCA_041484625.1). Taxonomy (GTDB): domain Bacteria; phylum Acidobacteriota; class Terriglobia; order Versatilivoradales; family Versatilivoraceae; genus JBGPHY01. The sequence goes on from JBGPHY010000178.1 coordinate 7,374, forward strand.
CGGCGCCGGTGAACATGATCTCCCATTACATGCAGGGTGGCGACGTTTGTGAGAATGCCCCCAACCTTCGATTGGATACCAGTAACATCGAGATTGGAGCGTTGATGGCTCCCAAGCCCCTGCTGATGGTCTCTGCGGCAGGGGATTGGACCCGAGACACTCCGCGGATAGAATTCCCGGCTATCCAGAGCATCTACAAGCTGTTGGGCGCGGAAGACAAGGTCGAGACGGTTCAGTTCATTGCCGACCACAATTACAACCGGGACAGCCGGGAAGCCGTTTACGCCTGGTTCGGGCGGTGGATCCTGGGAAAAAAGGATGTGAGCGAGCTGAGAGAGCAGGCTTATGAACCCGAGCAGCCAGCCAATCTGCTGGTCTTCTTTGGTCGTGAACTGCCCAGGGAGGCCAAAACGGAACAACAGCTTGTCGACTACCTGATCCAGACCTGGAAAGCACAGCTGGAAGCGATCAAACCCAAGGACAGCGCCAGCCTGATGCGGTTCAAAGAGGTGATGGGGCCGGCCTACCTGCACGCGCTGGCAGCCGAGTATCCGGACGCTGACAATGTCGTGGGGGTCTCCGGGCCGGAAGGCAAATCAGGCGAAGCCTTGAACCTGGTAATCGGAAGGAAAAATCGTGGCGATCGTGTCCCTGCCAGGATTTGGCTTCCAAAGGGAAAACCCGGTAAGGTCGCCACGTTGCTGATCCATTCTGACGGGATTGAAAAGGCCGCAGACGAGGGTCGAAAGATGATTAGTGCCCTGCTGAAGCAGGGGCAGCAGGTGATGTCGATCGATGCTTTCAACACCGGCAGTGCCCGAGCCCAGCGCGACATGAGTGACCGGTTCTTCACTACCTACAACCGTACCGACGATGGGAACCGTGTCCAGGACATCCTGACGGCTGTTGCCTATTTGAAGAAACAATCCGGAATTTCAACAGTCAACCTGGTGGGATTGGATGGGGCTGGCTTGTGGGTTCTATTGGCCCGAGGTTTGGCACCGGAGATCGGTGCTTCCATCGCCGACGTGGTTCAGTTTAATAGTTCCGACGATTCGGCCTATTTGAAGGGCCTCTACATTCCCTTGATCCGTCGAGCCGGGGATTTCCAATCGGCTCTGGTCCTGGCTGCGCCGGGACGGCTGCTCATTCACAATACTGGAGGGGGGGTTGGAACAGTCTCGGCCGAAGAGGTTTATCGTCTGGCCAAAGCAGCTAAGCGTTTAACAGTATCGAAAGAAAAACTACTCCTCCCTGATCTGATCGACTGGCTTATGGAAAAATGAATCCTCGGTTTTGGGATGAGGAAAAGCCACTCTGCCTCAGGCTCTAGGAGTGTCATCACTCCAGCCGTAGGGTTTATACCGCTCCACTTTCTCAAAAGCGTCGGCAATTAGCCGTGCATCCAGCGGATCGACTGCCAGTGCACCAGCTTGGGAGAGGTAGGTCCAGGTCATCTCGAAATCTTCGCTGCGGAGTTCCGGGTAGCTTCTCTCCATTCCGTCGAAAAGGGCAGTCAGGCCCAGGCTGATGAAGAAATCCACGGCTGCTCCGCGGCTGCTTTCCAGGGCAGTAGCGTCCCAGACGTAATTGCCTGCAGAACCCATGACGTAGTCATCGGCCACCATTTCCAGATCTTCCGAGGCAATGGAGAATCCATTCAACTTGGCGTCCGATTTTAAGGAAAAGACCTGCCAGCAATTCTTGCAGGTGGAATAGCCCTTGCGCAGAACAAATTCCCAGACCGGCGCCACATTAAAGAGAGAGCTGCAACCGGGGCATTTGACTTCGTTAAGAAAATCCTTCAATTCCGGTCGAATTTGAGACTTGGCATCAGACATGAGCAGACTCCTTTTAGCATGTTAGTTTGACCCTCCAATCACGATTGTCTGAGCAACAGGTATTGTATGCCGATGAGGGTCTTGGCGTCGGCAATTCTGCCGGAATTGAGGAGGGTATTCAATTCCCTCAATGAGAATTGCTCGACCACGAGCTCTTCGTCATCGTCTCCTGACTCGCTGGCCGGTGTGAGATCCCGAGCCAGGTACAGGTACAGCTTTTCTGTGCAGAACCCTGGCGTGGTGTAGAACTTCCCCAATTGCTCCAGAAC
>JBGPHY010000179.1:0-9451 GCA_041484625.1 Terriglobia bacterium
CAGGTCCCCCTGCAGAGGAGCTCTGCCTGCAGTGTGGAATCTATTTTCGTGAGAAGTGCTTAATTCGAACCAAGCTCAGCCGCAAATGCCTCTATCAACGCCACAGGGGGCGCCCCACCTTCAAGTCCACTCCTGCCGGCGGAAGATCCGTGTAGCGTCCCTACCGGACTCGCTTCGAGCCTCGCTCCCGCCAAGTCCACGCCACGGCGTGGCTGAGCCCGAGGCCCGTCAGGCTGATTACTACGGGCACAGTGGCTTCGGCAGATGGTGGCTTTCTTCCTCAGGAACCGTTCTCGGTCGATCGACAATATCTCGTCCCCCTGCCGGTTCTGCAACTTGCTCCTGTAAATGACTAACGAGCGCGTACACGAGGCCCTCGACACTGGGGTCCTTCGCCTCCACTGCGACCTGTAGACCTCGTTTACGTATCACTTCAGACACCTGCATGTCCAGTGAAGCAATGTAGGATTTGGCGCAAAGATGTGTCATATCTGCCCCCATCAACTCAAAGAGTCCCTCTACCTCTACAATACTCGCAAAAGCAATGTAATCGGGCGGATTTTGGATCAGGTTTTCCTTCCAATGAGCTTCCCATTCAGCTTTAGAATCGAGACAAACGGTCAGTGGGATGACTTCAGCCCATTCCCTGCGCAAGACCTCCAGGAAATCATCGTCAAGATTCCCCCTCACCAAAACGAGGGGTGATGATTCAGTTGGGATTAGCTTCGAAATTCGATCTGCGATTGCCTGTCGCTCCGCCGTATTCAAGATCAGGTCCGCTTTTATTCCCCGGTCGAGCAAAACGTTTGCAGTGGAACGCCCCAATGCAGCAATTCTAAAGCGCCCCAAGCTTCGCAAGTCTAAGCCATGGGAATAAAGCTGTTCGATAAAATGGCGGACTTCTATTTCTCCCATGTACATACAAAGTCCCCCGGACTCGACGGCCTTTTCAAACCGCGCCCACCCTTCGTTATCGGCCACTGCCATGCGTGTGACTGTGGGGTAAGCAATAGGCTCGGCCCCCTTCTCCCGAAGCAATCCACAATGACGGCTCGCCTGCCAGGAGGGACTGGTAACGAGCACGGTTCGACCGGCCAGGGGTTCTGCAGTCGTCCTTTCCCGACCGCGCCTGTGCCGAACAACTTCGCCAATGAAGATCAAGGCCGGGGGCTTGATACCAAGGGTGCGGCACTCGTCAGACAAAGTACACAATGGAGATTCTAGAACCTTCTGCAACCCTGTCGAGGCACATTGCACCACTGCACATGGAGTGTCTGGTGATAGTCCGCCTGAGAGAAGTTGCTTCTGAATCTGATCCAGTCTGCCAAGCCCCATGTAGAGCGCTATGGTCCCGCCGGATATCGTCGCTATTTGATCCCATGGTACCGGGATGGATGAACAATCGGCTCCGTGTCCAGTTCCCATTAACACCCAAGATGCGGCGCGACGATCCGTCAGGGAAAACCCGGATATTGCAGCTGCCGCGGAGGCGGCGGTCACCCCGGGAACCACGACCACGGGGATACCAGCCTCAGTCAAGTATGCGGCTTCCTCTCCACTCCTCCCAAAGATGGACGGGTCTCCTCCTTTGAGCCTGACCACGTCTCGCCCGCGCCGAGCCAGGCTGACAAGAAGCTCGTTGATGTCCTCCTGAGGTAGCGAATGTTTTCCAGCACGCTTTCCCACGTAGTAAGTTTCTACTCGTTCCGGCAATTCGACGATCAGTTCCAAGGGGACCAAAGCATCATATGCGACCGCATCGCAATGCTGCAGCAGCTCATAGCCCAGGCGGGTAATGAGACCTGGATGCCCGGGACCTGCGCCAACCAGGTATACTGTGCCCGGCCCTTTGGAATTACCGATCATTGGGGCGCAACCTTTCAATATGATTCAACCCTGAAAGCCAATCGCTTAAACGAGCACTGTTAGGGGGATCCACCAACCGATCAGACTGGCTGGTGTCCAGGAAAAGTCTATAGAGGTGATTCTTCTGATCTTCCTCCTGGATGGCGATGTCGGCCACCTCCCGAAAGCGGCAACCTATCTCGACCCATCTTCCCATATGCAATGCATGGCCAGCAAGCCGATCCCGTATTTCTGCAGCTAAAAAGGTGCAACACCTTCGGTGCTTACAGCCAACAGGAGCGAGCCACTTCGCCAAACGGCTGGAAAGATGACGGTACTAATCTCGGGATCGTCCACCACATTCACAGGGATCCGCAGCCTCTTGGCTTCGTCAAACACTTTACGGTTGACATCCCGCCTTGGGGTCGCCGCAATGACCAACTGGAATCCCTCACAATCACCGGGAGCGTATCCGCGCTTAAGCCACCGCACGGATTTGAACCTCACCACTTCTGCAACAGCATCTATGAGGCCAGGGGCTATGACGGTGAGCGAGCAGGGAATCTGGAGCAGCATCTCAATCTTCCGCGAGGCAACATTCCCGCCTCCGACGACCAGGCAAGAGAAGCCGTCCCTCAAAAGCAGAGGGAAAAACATTGTGCCTTTCAAGACCTGCCAATTCTCGTGCAGAGTCCAGCCTCCTGGATTTCTCCCAACCGGAGTCGGCCGCTCACTTATTGAAAGTGCTTCTCAACTTCCTGAGACCGGCTTGGGAGTTCCTCACCTGGACTCTATTGCGCACATTAATTTCCCTATAGCATTATAATACGAGCGGGGGTTCGCTGCCTAGATAACTATGTGCTTAGATTAATATATGCTTAAGTAAATATATGTCTATATTAACATTGACAGGTAGTCGAGGGTCGTGCTATTTAAACATCTGTGTGGGTTTGTGTTCGAGGAGATCATGGTGGCGTTGCACTCCGGTTATCGTGACGTAGATGGCAGGAGCGCAGCTGCACCGAATGGCCGAACCCTCCTGCGAAAAGACATTAGCTGTTTTTTGTTGCGGCGGCGCCCCAAGCGTTACTGCGATCTCCATAATTACTACTTCAGCCGAAAAGGGGGAACTACTCCTAATGGGAAACGATAACCTCACCATCACTGACAACCGGACAGGAAAGAGCTACACGGTGCCGGTTTCCAAGGGCACGATCCGGGCGATGGATCTGCGTCAGATTAAGGTGGATGCGGAAGACTTCGGACTCATGACTTATGATCCCGCCTTCATGAACACCGCATCGTGCCAGAGCAGCATTACTTTCATTGACGGGGACAAGGGAATTCTCCGTTATCGGGGCTATCCGATCGACGAACTCGCGGAGAAGTGCACCTTTCTGGAGGTCGCCTACCTGATTCTCAACGGCGAGTTGCCCAACCAGTTACAGCTCAAGGAATGGGTGAGCCTCGTGACTCACCACACGATGATTCACGAGACCACCAAGAAATTCATCGAAGGGTTCCGGTACGACGCTCACCCGATGGGCATGCTGGTAAGCACCGTCGCGGCGCTCTCCACCGTCTATACGGAAGCCAGGAACCTGACTGACCCGGAAAATCGGCGCCACCAAATCGTGCGTCTGATCAGCAAGGTGCCGACGATCGCGGCCAGCTGTTACCGCCACAGCGTCGGCTTTCCCTACGTGTACCCAGACAACGACCTGAGCTATACCGAGAACTTCATGAACATGCTGTGGAAGATGGTGGAACCGAAGTACGTGGCCAATCCCGTGCTGGCGCGCGCCCTTGACACGCTGTTCATCCTGCACGCCGACCACGAGCAAAACTGCGGCACGAATGCTATGCGGTCGGTCGGAAGCTCGCACGCGGACCCGTATCTCTCGGTAGCGGCAGCAGCGGCGGCGCTCTCTGGCCCGCTTCACGGCGGCGCCAACGAGGAGGTCTTGAAGATGCTGGAAGAAATCGGGACCATGGACCAGATTCCCGCCTATATCGAACAGGTCAAGGCCGGCAAGCGCCGGTTGATGGGATTTGGCCACCGTGTCTACAAGAACTACGATCCCCGCGCCCGAATCATCAAGTCGACAGCGGAACAGGTCTTCAAGGTCACTGGCCGCAATCCGAAGCTGGACATGGCTCTCGAACTGGAGAAGATCGCCCTCGAAGATGAATACTTCATCAAGCGCAAGTTATACCCGAACGTGGACTTCTACTCCGGCATCATCTACCAAGCCATGGGATTCAGCCCCAATATGTTTACAGTTCTGTTCGCCATCCCGCGAACGGTCGGCTGGTTGGCCCAATGGGACGAGATGCTGCGGGACCCGGAGCAGAAAATCGCACGGCCACGCCAGATCTACACCGGGTACGAAGTGCGACACCTGCCGGTGGACAGACCCAAGCTTTCTGTCGATTTCAGCTTGAGCAACAATGGCGCATGGCGGCCCATGCCCTCCCCCGTCCTCTCGATTCGGTGACCTCCGTCTTTGGAGTCAGGCCGGGCAGCATCGAGTGGGACGGTCGAGACTGGCCAGTGTGTCGGTCGGGCTGGAGCAGAGACCCAGCCCAGATTCATTGGGCGAGTGACGGTGCCAGCTAGGGTGTCGAGCAAACGGAGCAGCGCTTTGGCACGCAGCTCCGTTATCTGATCGAGTTTAAGCATCTGAATGCATGTCTCAGTATCCCAACCGACACTGCGTCCCCACGGAGAAGAGCATTTGGCTGGAGCAAGAATGCTTCTGTTTCAGTTGTGTAAGTTTGCTGCTTAGATTGACCGTTGAATGTGCCGATAGAACAACTTCTTCAACTCGCAGTGCTCACACCCATGTAAAGGAGCCTCCTCCATGCCCAGAAAAAAAGTGACGATCGTAGGAGCTGGAAACGTTGGAGCGACTATCGCTCAACGCATCGTCGACCGGGAAATGGCCAATGTGGTGATGGTCGATGTGGTCGAAGGATTGCCTCAGGGGAAAGCCTTGGATCTGCTCCAATCCGGGCCAGTCGAGGGCAACGATTGCCAGGTTATTGGCAGTAACGACTACCCCCAGACTGCGGGATCGGATATCGTGGTGATTACGGCGGGACTCGCCCGAAAACCGGGAATGAGCCGTGATGACCTTTTGAACAAGAACTACGAAATTGTCAAAGGGGCGACCACACAGGCCGTCCAGTACTCGCCTCAATGCATTCTGGTCGTGGTCAGCAATCCTCTGGATGCCATGGTTCAGACGGCCTATCGGGTCTCCGGTTTCCCCCGTGCACGGGTGGTCGGCATGGCAGGTATTTTGGATGCTGCCCGTTTCCGAACGTTTATCGCCATGGAACTGAAGGTGTCGGTGGAGAATGTGCATGCCGCTGTGTTGGGAGGCCATGGCGACACGATGGTTCCATTACCTCGCTATTCCACGGTAGCCGGGATCCCGATCACCGAGTTGCTACCCAAGGAGAAGATCGATTCCATTGTGCAAAGGACCCGGCGAGGGGGTGCCGAAATTGTTGAATTGCTGAAGACGGGCAGCGCCTACTACGCGCCTTCAGCCGCCACTGTCGAGATGGTGGAGTCCATCCTCAAAGACAAGAAGAAGGTCCTGCCTTGCGCCGCTTATCTGGATGGAGAATACGGCATCAACGGACTTTTCGTGGGTGTCCCCGTGAAGCTGGGAAAGGAGGGAGTCGAAGAGATTTTCCAGATGACCTTAACTGGCGAAGAACACGAAGCTCTCAAACGGTCAGCGGCAGCCGTCAAAGAGCTGTGCGACATTATAAAGGTATAAGGCGGTTTACTCCCTTGGGAATTGCAGGTTCAATTTGATGACTTCCGCGTTATCGGGGCGGTCAAAAATACGCCCCGGTAGAGTTTTCTTCACGATGATGCGGAACAAGCCAAAGAAGATCCCGGCAATCAGTGAAATCGACAGCATAACACCGGTATAAAGGAAGATGTTCAGCATCATCCTCGCCACACCCAAAGGTCGAGTCTTTGGGTCCCAACTGACAGAGGAGACATAAGAGATTCTGTCCAGCAGCGTCGTTGCTACCTCGGCCGTTCTGGCTCCGAAGACCAGAACCGCCAGGGGGCCCTCCCGCTTATAGAAAAGGGACTGGGAGGGATGCCGGGCGGAATAAGCTTGGTAGCCGCTTTCCAGGAATTTCTTAGCCAATTGCTGGGTTGGATAGCTGATCAGCAGCAAAGTGGCGGCGTCCTCCGGAAAACGATACTCGGCCAGGACCCCTTCCGCTCCGTTACTCATTCCGAAAATATCGCTCTGGCCAAGAGGCGGATATCTGTGCCTCAAGGCCTGATAACCCAGCACAAAGACCGCACTACTGGGGACCAGATTTTCGCGGGGCAGGTGCGTCAGGATTGGTAGGCCAGAGAATGATGTGGGCAGCAACTGGGAGAGGGCATTCCCGAGTCTCATGAGGGCTGTGCGCGGCGCAACCTCTCGAAACCCCGTCGAAAGCCTGACAAAGTATTTGTTCTGAGCAAAGGTAATTGACTGTTCCAGTTCCTGTCCGATGTTCCCGATCTTCTCTAAGGGCTTTGCTTCCGGTTTTCGTGAGAAAGTATAAAAACCGTAGGCCGCTGCGAAATCCATCATCTCAAAGAGTTCGGCTGTGATCCTTCCGCCGTCTCTGGCAAAATCCTGCTGTGCCATCCGGATGAATCCATATTCATTCAAGATATTGAAATCGCGGCCTTGCGATTTTGTGTAGTCTTCAGCGTTCAGGCTTCTGGGCGATCCGATCGCCACCCACTGGGTCAGGGCCGGGACGGAACTCAAGAAACCAGCAGGATCTCGAGGCGCAGGCGACCCATTCTGACTGGAGGTCAGGAGTAGAAATGCCAGACAAAGCATCCTTTTCATAAACCAACCCACAATGCGAAAGATTCCCCCCATCGTCCCGGAAACAATATAGCGGGGGCTCCGATGCCATTCTCTACTGGGACAGCCCTCAGCCCACCCCTGCTCCGACAATCTTTACTGCTGTTCTCTCCCGTCTGCCATCTTGGGAGTTTTCCAATTGTACCATTCGACACGGGAAAAAGTGTATTTGGAGTTGATAATTTACCATTGAGTTGGCAGGAGCTTCCTCTCTCTATGCATTTTCTGCAATTGTATTGCAGCGAGTGGATTTCGGCTTTATAGTGGTATTGCCCACTTATGGCCCGGATTCTCTGAACAAGCGTTTACAGGTGCGTCCAGTCGCCGTTGGTGTCGAATCCCGCTGGCGGCGGGAGGGCGTTTGCTCTCGAGGGGGCAATGGGTTTCATATTTCCAGAATCCTTGGGGTCTCAGTTCACGGAGCCTTGAAGGCCGCCCTTGTGCTGAGTGGCATCTTCAGAAACGGACGACAGGGAGGATTTCAGAATGTTTTCACCAAATCGATTCAAATTGACGATAGGCAGGCCGGTACTCTTTCTGCCGATAATCCTGTTCCTCTGCGGAGAATTGGGGATTGGACAGGTACTTCGGGAAAACAATCCTTCTGCCGATCTTCCCGGCACCGTATCCACATCTGCAGACCCCTCGAAACGTCCCCAGGACAGCCTGATACTGGGGATGAACGTGGACTCCGTATCTATCCTGGTCACGGCAAGGAACAGGCAGGGGGATTACATCGGAAGCCTCAAGGCAGAGGACTTCCAGATCTTTGAAGACGGTGAAGAACAGCCTATTCGTTACTTCCGGCAAGACACCGTACCTGTCAATGTGGTATTCCTCGTGGATGCCAGTTACAGTGTCAACGATGTGCTTCAAAACATCATAGAATCCGCTGTTACCTTCGCCGGTCATCTTCGAACAGGGGACAAGTTCTCTGCCGTTATCTTCGCCCACAAGCCCATCAAGGTCCTGGACTGGACTGACAGCCTGGAGTCTTTCCAGAACGTGCTCCGCAATGTGAAGACTTTCGGCAAGACCGCCCTATACGATTCCATGGAGTACAGCATTGAGACCATGTTTGACAAGGTGCAGGGGAAAAAAGCGATTATCGTTCTCTCCGACGGGGTAGATAACTCGAGCACCCGCTCTCTGGCCAAGGTGATGCGCTTGGCGGCTGATCGGGAGGTGACCGTTTATCCGATTATCCACTCCTACCCGCAGTCCCAGCGCTATCGCGATATGGCCAAGAACAATCGACAGAAACTGCAGCATGTCAGCAAGTTTTTTCTGGCTTATGTTGATGCTCAGAATGAGTTCCTGGACCTGGTGGCTCGCAACGGGGGAAGAATCATCTTCTCCAATGGCTACACCGATCTGAAGAACATTTACGATGTTTTGGTGGAGGAACTCAAGAACCAGTATTCCCTGTCTTATGTTCCGCAAGTGAAGAAGGCTTCTGAAAAGGACTTCAAGGAAGTTACCGTGAAATTGAAAAATCGGCCGGGGGAGGTGTTTGTCCGACTGGGATACTTCCAGGAGCAATAAACCGCTCTCTGCGCCGCACTCCTTAACACGCTCTTGTCCTCGATAAATGGAAAAGTTGACTATCCGGGGGGGCGATTTCCGGTTCTGATGGGGTTTTATCGTCCACCCACCGCCTTGTCTATCGTTCGTATAAATTTCATTCTAAACCAGTTATTACCTGTAACGAGATTTGGAACTCAAGGAATTGTCTTTGCCCAATTCATGACTAACAAGCGCATCTTGACTTTTTTGATCGATTTAATAAAATATAAACTGAATGAATTAATTGGACCTGCTGATTTAACGATTTTGGTTCAGGTGGAGCCTCATCGATGAAGTGCACAAACGCGTTATGGAAGGAAAAACTCCAAGGGAAACTTCCGGATGGATTGGGACACGAAATTGACGTCTATGAGACTCAGCTGGAACTCAGGCGTCAGGGCAAGATTGAAGAACGGCTACTCGCAGAAACCCGGCTTCGAAGAGGAGTCTACGGTCAGAGGTATGACAATGGGCAGAGGCACAATGGGAAGCAGGTTCGCCAGCTACCCTACTCGACACAAAAGCCCACCAAGGGTCAGCATACGTTTTGGGATGCTCCAGGGATGCAACGTATCAAGATTCCCTATGGCGGCCTCAGTGCCGGCCAGTTGGAAGTGATTGCCGAATTGGCTGAGGAATACTCCGACGGGATTGCCCATGTCACCACACGCCAGGATTTCCAACTGCATTTCGTGCATATCGATGATACTCCTACCCTCATGAGGCGTTTGGCGGCCGCGGGAATCACCACCCGCGAGGCCTGCGGCAACTCGGTACGCAATGTAACCGCCTGCCCGTACTCCGGTGTCTGTGCAGATGAAGCTTTCGACGTGACCCCTTATGCCAGAGCGCTCTCCAGGTTTCTCTTGGGTCATCCGGATTGCCAGGATTTCGGGAGGAAATTCAAGCCCACCTTCAGCGGCTGCCAACAGCATGCCTGCGGACTGGTGAACATGCATGACTTGGGCGCGGTGGCCGTCACCCGCATTCAAAACGGGGAGGAGCAAAGGGGTTTTCAACTCTACGTCGGGGGCGGACTGGGAACCGTCCCCTATCAAGCACAGCTGTTTGATTCCTTCCTCCCCCCGCAAGAACTGCTTCCCACGGCCCAAGCCATCGCCCGCGTCTTCGCC
>JBGPHY010000180.1:0-9367 GCA_041484625.1 Terriglobia bacterium
CCACTCTACTTCTCTTCTTCTGGTATTGCTGTCTGGCCCTCGCTCCCAGTGAGGTTTTTTCCAAGGAAAAGTACACAGACATCGAGAACATCGGGAACCGGAATATCAACAAGCACCAGGTGAATTTTATGTCCTTGGAGAAGGAGATTGCTCTGGGCAGGCAGTTGGCCGGCGAATTGGAGCAAGGCAGCCAGCTGCTGGATGACCCAGTGGTCACAGAATACGTGAACCGCATCGGTCAGAACCTGGTTCACAACTCAGATGCCCAAGTCCCTTTTGTCATCAAGGTAATTGATTCGGACGAAGTCAACGCTGTAGCATTGCCGGGAGGATTCTTCTATGTTAACTCCGGGCTGATACTGGCTGCCAGCGAGGAATCAGAACTGGCCGGAGTGATGGCCCATGAGATTGCGCACGTGGCGGCACGGCACGGAGCTGAACAGTACACCCGAGGACAGTTGTTCAACCTGGCGTCGATCCCACTAATTTTTGTCGGCGGTCCCATCGGCTATGGTATTCGGCAGGCTATGGGAATCCTGATCCCTCTTCAATTCCTGCGGTTCAGCCGGTCTGCGGAGCGGGAAGCCGATTATCTGGGTCTGCAGTATCAATACAAGACGGGCTATGATCCCACCGCTTTCATTTCCTTTTTCGAAAAGGTGCAGGCTTGGGAGAAGAAGAAACCCGGCCTCTTATCCAAGGCTTTCTCTACCCATCCTCCCACCCAAGATCGGATCCAGCGATCTCAAAAAGAGATGCTGGCATTACTCCCGGAACGCGGACAGTATGTGTTGAACACATCAGAATTCGATCGAGTCAAAGGCAGGCTGGAAGCCCTGGTCAATGCCAGGAAAAGGGCCGGAGAAGAGACAAATCCCACCCGCCCTGTTCTCAAACTGAAGACCCACGAAAGTGCTGAAGACCCGGAAGCAGGGTCGGAACCGGAAACGGAGGACCGCCCTAAGTTGGCGAAAAGGCCTTCTGCATCTCACTAGTTCCATTGCACTCCCTCTCGCGACGATCCCCCTCACCGCTCGCCCCTTCCCCTCCGAAGGAGAGGGATTTAGGTCTAATGATGCCTCCTAAGGTCGTACGAGGAGTATGCGCGAGTCAAAGAAAAGAGCAAATGTAACATTCCCTATTGGGCTTGTATCAGTGCAGCTTGCCATTACCAACCCCAACTGATCGGAGTCGAAGATCCAATCTATGAAACGGTGCCTTTTCCTATGCCTCTGCTTTTTGGCGTTCAGTTCCGCGGGAGTCCCCTGGTCCGGCCGAACGGGACCTCAGCCGCGTGGCAAACAAGGATCATTTTGTGGGACTTACCCGGGGAGAGTGCATGATGTACTGCGTCAGTCCGGAGAACTTCAGAAAGTTCTCAAAGCCGGCCGAACCAGGCAGGCCCTCTCCGCCGCCAACGATAGGAGCCAGGACGTCGGTCATGTGGCGGTCATTGAAGATGACGGGACCATCGTGGCACCATTCAACCTGTTCGATCTCACCGACAAGACCTTGCGGTTGACCCACGTCTCTTCCGGAACCTACGCGCTCTCCGTCCGGGACGGGATATTGAATCCGGATCTGGGTACCAAGCTGCCCTTGACGGACGATGATTTCAGTGAGATCCACTTCAAGAGTGGGTTTGGTTTTTCCTTTTTCGGGGTCTCCTACACCAGCATCTTCATTAATTCAGACGGGAACGTGACTTTTAACCAGGGAGGCGCTGAACATACACCCAGGGACCTGAGCCGCCTGAACGACGGACCGCCCCGTATTGCGCCTTTCCTGGTGGATCTGGATCCGCAAGCCGGTGCAGGAGGGGTTTACTATAATCAATTGTCCGATCGTTTCCAGATCACCTGGTATCGAATTCGGGAGTTTGATAAAACCACAGAGAGCACCTTCCAACTGTCGTTGTTCCAGGACGGAACCATGGAGTTCACTTTTGGCAGTGTCCAGGTACAGAGCGTGGTCACCGGTTGGTCGTCGGGAATGGGCCTCCAGCCTGTAACCCTGGTTGACCTATCCACCGAAACTGGCATGACTCTTTCGGGCCCGGAAGCTGAGCGATTCACGTCGAGCACCGAGGTGGATTTCGCCTCATTGAGCAAGAAATTCTACCAGACCCATCCGGACGATTTTGATCAGTTGGTGATCTTCACTAATTTCCCGTATGATCTTGGCGATGCCTTTGCCTTCGAGTTCACCATCAATAATTCAATCCAAGGGATTCACGTGGATCAGATGGACTTCAGCCAACAGTTTGGAAGCCAGGGAGTCCTGCAGAGCATTCTGGCCATGAACCAGCTCGCCGAGTTCCCCAATAATCCTGACACAGTTTTTTTCGGCACCAATTCCAGCATGGGAATCATGGGGCAGGAGTCAGGTCATCGCTGGCTGGTGTTTGCTCAGTTTCTCGACGGCGGGAGTCCGAGCAACGATCTCCTGGGACGCGACTTTGCACACTGGAGTTTTTTCTTCAACTCCGAAGCTTCTGTAATGGAGGGCAATGAAATCCGGGATAACGGAGATGGCTCGTTTACCACGATCGGCACCACCAGCCGGTACAACAAGCTCGATCAGTATCTGATGGGACTGAGGGATTCTTCAGAAGTGGACCCTGTTTATTATGTAACCAACGTCAGTGGGACCCGGCGAGTTCCCTCAAGCCCTCCCGCCATCGGAGTTACTTTTAGTGGTACACGCAGGAACCTGACCGTTAACGACATTATTGCCGCAGAAGGGCCGAGGATTCCTGATGCCTCCGATTCCCCCAAGGTGTTTCGCCAGGCATTCGTTCTGCTGGTCAGGCGGGGTACCACTCCACTGCCTGCGGAGGTGGAAAAGTTGGACAGCATCCGCCGTCGCTGGCAGGATTTTTACCGGCAGGCCACCGACAGCCGGGGTACGGCTCAAACTACTTTGACTTCCCTTCCGCTAGTGCCGAGCATCACCCAGGTGTCTCCTGCTTCGGGTTCGACCCAGGGGAATACCGTGGTCTATATCTCAGGCCAGAATTTCCAGGATGGGGGCAAAGTCTCATTTGGAAGTAATGAAGCCTTGGACATCCGGCTGGTCAATCCGAACCTGATCGTGGCAAGAACACCCCCGGGAATTGCCGGCCCTCGCGATGTCGTAGTACAGAACCCCGAGTCTGCTCCAGCAGTTCTGGCTAACGGTTTCACCTACCGGACCCTGGTTCCCATCTTCCTGTCGGCTAATGCCTTGCGGATACCTTTTGCCATCGACAGCCAGGCCTATCGGACAAACCTGGGCGTTAACAATCCAAATCCTCAAACCGCCATTGTGAAGCTGACGCTGGTAGATGAGAACGGTCTGGTGCTCAGCCAGCAGGACGGGGTATCGATCCCACCTAACGGGTACCTGCAAAAAAACAGTGTGTTGAGAGAACTGGAAGGAATAGTCCAGATTTCCGGACGACAAGGGTCGCTGGTGATGGAGTCTGCCCAGTCTATTGGGGCCTTTGCCTCGCAGATTGACAATGTTTCAGGCGATCCAAGCATCCTGGAAGGGATGAGGCAAGGGTCGAGCCATTTGATCTTGCAGTCGGCGGCCAACACCGGCCCCTTCCGATCGGATTTGACACTGACCAATCTTTCCGACATAGATGCGCGCGTCACCCTCACCGCCATAGACCGGGCGACCGGCCGGGCATTCGGCAGCCCGCTACAGAACCTGTCCATTCCGGCCAACGGATTCGTCCGCTTCGAAAACGTCCTGGCGGCCCTTGGGGCAAACGACAGCTACGGCCCCGTGGACATCCGCAGCACCAATGGTGCTCTCTTGGCGGCGGTGTCCAATGTTTCCGGATTGAATGCCAATACCAGCGGCTTTTTCATTGCCCAGGACGCCGACCAAGGTACTCAGGCGGAGTTCATTCCCTTCGTGGTTGACACCACCGACTTTCGGACCAACCTGGGAATCAACAATTTAGGCCCTTCGCCAGCCAGTGTCGATTTGGCGTTCATAGACTTCACAGGAAAAGTCCGAGCGTCGACGACGACTCCCGTCCAGGTGATTTCCCGGGGGCTGGTCCAGATCAACAACGTGTTGCGATTCCTGCTGAACGGGTCCGGTAATTCTGGTGTCACACAGCAATGGGGATATTTGAAGATCACCTCCAACCAGCCCATCAAGGCGTACGCAACCCAAATTGACAACACCACCAACGACCCCAGCATTGAAGTCAGCAAGAGTGCAGGAGATTCCCGCCTGCTCTTGAAATCCTCCTCCAACGCCGGTTTCCGATCCACTCTGACGGTGCTCAATTTGAGCGCTTCTGCCGCCCAACTCACACTGACCTCCCGAGAGGGAAATCCGGTCGGAAACGGGACGATTACCGGTTCCCACATTGTAGACATTCCCCCTGGCGGGGCCTACCTCACGGAGAACCTGCTGGGGGAGATCGGCTCTACCAGCAGCTTCGGGCCTGTAGAAATCCGTGAGGCCTCCAATCTGCCTTTGATCGCGATCTCCAGGGTTTACGATGCAGCCCGCCGAACCAGCGGATTCTTCAACACCGAGCCTTTCCCCTGACGGCGCCATTCAAAGAGTCTTAAGAACTTTCTCCAAAAGATCCCGATTGGCCCGAACGTTTGCGGTTACCCCCTCCGCAGTGGGAGCTGGAGCACTACATTCAATCATGATGGGTCCTTTAAAACCGTTTACCTTGTGACCAACCCATCAAACCCTGCAGCGATACTAATCAGTATGCTCTTTTGGACAAAATGACGACGGTTCAATGTCTCATACCTCCAGGAAATATGTAGCCCAAGTTGGTTACTGGTACTACACCGCGTTTAACTCAGGACTCGCCTCAAGCCTCGCCTGCGATTTCGGCAGTGGGAAGAAACCGGGGAGGTTGACGAAACCGGCTGGCCTGCTCGAAAGCATAGGCCAACTTGATTAGAACCGGTTCGCTATAAGCCGGCCCGAAGAACGAAATACCCACGGGCAATCCGTGAACATATCCCGCAGGCACGGTGATGTGCGGGTAGCCCGAAACCGCGGCTGGAGAGGAACATCCTCCGGAAGAATGATCGCCGTTGACCAGGTCCGTCAGCCAGGGAGGCCCCCCCGTGGGAGCAATCAAGGCGTCCAACCGGTGTTTTGTCGTGACGAGGTCGATCCCTTGCGCCCGGGTGAGCCGATGGTTCTTTTTCAGGGCGGTCCTATATCGCGGACTGCTCAGAGGGCCTTTAGCCTGTGCTTTCAGGAAGAGGTCCTGTCCGAAATAGCAGAGCTCCTTTTCCCCGTTCTTTTCGTTGAATTCAATCAACTGCCTCAAAGACCGCGCGGGCACATCCGGCCCAAGTCGCGACAAATAACGATCCAAGCCAGCCTTGAATTCATACAACAACACCTCCTGTTCAGAATCGTCAAACTTCCCGCTTGTGGGAAAGTCTGCAGGATCAATGAGGGATGCACCCAGTTGCTTCATGATCTCGAGGGCGTTCTTCATGAGTCGATCCACTGCTTCATTGAAGCCGAAGAAATTGCGGACAACCCCGACCCTGGCACCTTTGAGCCCCTGCGCATCCAGGTAGCGGATGTAGTCCCCCGCGTTTCTTCCCTGGCTATACCGAGTCGCTGGATCCAGCATATCAATGCCGGCCATTGCACTCAGCAAGAGGGCCGCATCCATAACGGTTCGGGTCATGGGGCCTGCGGTGTCCTGGCTTTGGGCTATGGGGATGATTCCTGAACGGCTGATCAAGCCCACGGTGGGCTTGATCCCCACGATTGAATTCGTAGACGAGGGACAGACCACCGATCCATCCGTTTCTGTCCCCACTGCTGCCACAGCCAAATTGGCTGACACCGCCACACCGGAACCCGAACTGGAACCGCAAGGATTTCGATCGAGAGCATAGGGATTGCGTGTCAAGCCTCCACGCGCACTCCATCCGCTGGTGGAATGGCTGGAACGGAAGTTAGCCCACTCGCTCAGGTTGGTCTTTCCCAAAATGAGTACACCTGCCTGGCGAAGCCGCTGCACGACAAACGCATCGCGGGACGCCCGCGACAGGGCCAGTGCCAGAGAGCCAGCGCTGGTTGCCATCTGGTCAGCGGTGTCCAGGTTGTCTTTCAGGAGTATCGGAATCCCGTGCAAGGATCCTCGCGGCCCTTGCTTCCTCCGCTCTTCATCCAGCGAATCCGCGATCTCTAACGCCGCGGGA
Source organism: Terriglobia bacterium (assembly GCA_041484625.1). Lineage (GTDB taxonomy): Bacteria > Acidobacteriota > Terriglobia > Versatilivoradales > Versatilivoraceae > JBGPHY01. The sequence goes on from JBGPHY010000180.1 coordinate 6,201, forward strand.
TTCAATTCGATGATCGATCGAAGCCCAGGTCCTCGCCGGTCGATTTCCTCAATTCGTGTCAGGTAACGTTCGGCAAGAGACCGAGCCGTGTACCGACCCGAATTCATCCCATCCTGCAACTCGGAAATGGTTATTTCATTGAGGTCAAACTGATCATTCGGCGGCGGCGCCGGCGGCAACGGTGGAGCTGTCACCCTCGGTGCGGGCAGTACCGGCCGTGCCAGGGAGAGTGCTCCGGCTCCTAACGTCGCGCTCAACAATTCTCTTCGATTCATGGTCATTTGACTCCCTCAGATGCTCAGTTGCCTGGAAATCGCCCTGAAGGTATCACGCCCCAAGAGTGGTTTCAAACTATTCGGGCCACCAGTAGTGAAAAAGATGGCATGGGGGATGCAATAATTTCCCGTAGAAATTGTGATTGTCTCACCGGGCCGTATTCCCCATCCAGCAAGATGAAGAATCTAAAGAATCTTGAGATTCTGCCGATCTGGTAATTAGTTTGCTGGCAATAGTTGTGAGAGGCAACCCAAAATGAGTTCTTTCGTAGAAATGACAACACTGGTTGGAGTCACGATCGCCGCTTTGAACGTGAGTCTTGTTTTGTGCTGGGCGGTAATGTCGCTCATCTTGGGTCCCATGCGAAAGGCAGGAAAATGACCCTGCTGGAGTTTCTTCTCCTCCTTTTGATTGCCGCAACCAGTGGCGCATTCGGTGAGATGATCGGGCGTTACAGTCCCGGGGGATCTCTGACGTTTGTGGTTCTGGGTTTCGTGGGCGCTTACCTGGGAAAATGGATCGCTTCCCAATGGAACCTGTCCGTGCTGCTCCGTCTAGCTGTTGGCACCCTGCAGTTTCCTCTCCTCTGGTCGATTGCTTCCAGTATACTGCTGGTCACCTTCCTCAGCCTCTATCAGCGGCTGAGAGCCTAGTTTCTCACACCATCTTATTTCAGTCATGACACATGAATCTGTTTCGCAACGGAGTCATGCCAACGGCACTGACATCCATCGCTTGATTCATCCGGCAAAGGAATCGGGGCCAAAACGGATACATCCTTCGAAATCAACTTCTGGAACCCGGTGAACCGGGTTGCCCGCACGCCCACTTTCAGGTAGATTACACTCCAGATGTGTAGTTGATCGTCGCTTTCATTTACGTTGACTTTCCAAGGAGGTCACTAGATGTTTCTGACTCGTCGTGGCTTCATGAAGTGCGGAACGACCAGTCTGGTGGGGGCTGGGCTGGTCCTCAAATCCTCAGCCCTCAAGCAGCTCCTGGCGCGCCAGCTTCCCTTGAAAATCGGGGTAACAGATTGGAACCTTGATCAGGAGGGGAAGGTGCAGGCAGTGGGTCTGGCGAAGAAGCTCGGGTTTGACGGAGTAGAAGTCAGTATCGGGGTGGGAACCGAGCGTCTGCCATTGAGCAATCCCGACCTTCAAAAACAGTACCTGGAGGCCTCCAAAAAGACCGGCCTGCCTATCGCTTCCACCTACCTGGAGATGCTCCATCGTAACGTCTTGAAATCCGATCCGCTGGCCAGGAAGTGGGTGGCCGATTCCATTCCCATCACCCGGAATCTGGGGGCCCGAGTGATTCTCCTGCCCTTCTTCGGCAAGGGAGCACTGAAGACCCCGCAGGAAATGGATTACGTGGCGGACTTCCTCAAAGAGATCGCACCCGAAGCAGAAAAGGCCAAGGTAATCCTGGGCCTCGAGAACACCATTTCTGCCCAGGATAACGCCAGGATCCTGGATCGGGCGAAGTCACGGTCAGTCCAGGTTTATTACGACATCGGAAACTCGACACACGGGAAATTCGATGTCCTGAAAGAAATTCGCTGGCTAGGGAAAGAACGGATTTGCCAGTTCCACTTCAAAGACAACCCTCACTATCTGGGTCAGGGGACCATCGACCTGCCGGCAGTTCTCGAGGCTATTGCAGATATCGGCTTTTCCGGATGGGCCCAGCTGGAGACTGACAGCCCCAGCAAGAACGTCGAGGCCGACCTCAGCAAGAATCTGAAGTATGTGCGGGACTTGATGGCCTAGTTTCCAAAGCCACAAAACGCCAAACCATAGAGCGCCACCCCCAGCGGTAGCGCTCTGTGCCGCCGGGTATTTCTTCTTGCCACGCTTTATGCTAACCTTGTCGCTGTAGCTTTGGATGTTCCCCATCGTTTTCCCAATTAACTCTCTCAATCCCAATTCTTGGAGGTGTGTTATGGCAACTGGAGGTTCACTCCTGCAGACCAAGTCAGCACAGAATCGCCTCCAGTTGTACCGAATTCCGTGGTGCGTTATATGCGGCATCCACTGCCGTGGGTAACGCACCCTCCTTGTCTGCCTCCGCCAATCTGGCAGGGCCAAACCAAGAACATAGATTAAACTCCCATCTCCTTCCATCCTTCAAGCAATCCCAAACGCAAGAACTCCTGCTTGCAGCGGTGGGTGATGTCGCTTTGCATCCAGGGTTCATAACGATGATCGTAGACATAGGCTTTAACCCTGAGGGTCAAAAATGGAGACTCTGTAAAACTGTCGATCAGCAAAACAGCCACAGGTTTGGCCAGATAGGTATACGGGGAGGTAATTGCCGCCTGTTTCCCGATCTCCCGGGCCACGCCCGGGTTGGTGTCTGGCGGCAAAAATACGTCGATCACCACTTGGCAATCCGGAACTCCGGAGTTCGCGTTAAATGCTTTGCCACTCAAGATATCCGCATTGGGAATGGTGACCCGAGTGTCTTCTGGAGTTGTGAGCTTCGTGCTCCGTAGACCGATGTGGTCAATTTCACCATACGCTTCTCCAATTCGGACCCGGTCGCCGAGCTGGTAGGGCCGATCAGCTAGTATAACCAGACCTCCAATCAGGTTCTTGATGAGGTCCTGGGCTCCAAAACCGATGGCAATTGCCGCAGAACCGAGCGCCGCCAGGAACACATCCTGGCTGGGGGCAAGAATTTGCACGCCAAAGAGCAGGGCACCAAACCACAATAGAATGCGGACTGCAGGCTCGACCAGTTTCACAAGAAATCGGGTTCGCGGTTGGCGGCTGCTGAGTACATTAAACAGCTTATGCAGGTAGCGCAACAGTATCCAAACCAGGCCGAAATTAGCCAGGACCACGAGCAGGTTGGTGGCGGTAATCTTCTGAAGGAATGTCGGCTGG
>JBGPHY010000181.1:0-9361 GCA_041484625.1 Terriglobia bacterium
CATAGCATTTTACCCCAGAAGAGGCACGCTGTTCAGGTTGATGACAGGTAATGGGAAAATGCGCCCGAAAAGTCCACGGCTATCCCATTAACAAGGCAGGATTGCCTGTTAATCCCACGGGGCGTTCGCCAAGAATGAGATTATTAAACGTTCATGTCTCTTTGGACTCTGGCGTAAAGTGCTTAAATGGGATTGTTCCAAACTCGCCGTGAGGTTCACGACGTGCTATGTAGTTCGTAGAGCCTTGAAATTGAAGGACGTGATCGTATGCACATTACGGAATTGCGCATCCGAAACTTCAGGAATTTTATGAAGGCGAAGTTTTCCTTCAGAGAGGGTGTCAACACCCTAATCGGAGAGAACGGTTCGGGCAAGACAAATGCCCTGCACGCCCTGCGCCTTCTCCTTGATGAGTCCCTCACGCGAAATGCCGTGTACCTTCGAGAGGCAGAATTCTGTCGCGACCTTGGGCAGTGGCGTGGGCATTGGATCGTGATATCTGCGGACTTCGCGGACCTGGATTCGTCCGAGGGCTGTCAGCTTCTGAGGCACAACACGGCGCACATGGATGGAACGAACACCGGTACCTATTCGTTCTTTTTTCGACCAAAAGGCGAGGTCCGAAAGAAATTGAACGAGGTGTCAAAACAAGACGACGGCATCGGCGTGAGTCTAGATGCTCTGACAGTTGACGACTACGAGCCCGTGTGGACGGGCCGTGCCCGCGGCAATTTTCTGGACGATCAGGTCTACAACGAGTATGTAGGCGATTTTGAGGCGAGAGAGTTTCCTAGTCCCGAGGTTGACGACCAAGAGGTCCTCGGCGTCAAAATACAACCCATCTACCAGGAGGTTGCCTGTACCTTTGTGCCAGCACTCCGCGATGTCATTGCTGAGCTGCGCGGCTACCGAGGCAACCCGCTTCTTACTCTACTGCGAGGAATGGAATCATCCATCAAGATCGCGGATTCTGAGCGGATTACAGGGAAAGTCGCTGACCTGAACAGTGACATCTCCTCGTTGCAAGAGATCAAGAAACTGGCGAACGGGATCGAGTCCACATTACACAACGCAGTTGGGCACACATATGCGCCCGGTGTAAGCATTGAGTCCGCTCTGCCGGATTCCATGGAGAAGCTTCTCCAGCGACTAAATGTACTCGTGGGGGACAGCTCCACTTCGAATTACCGTGGGGAGCTGCATGAGCAAAGCCTTGGGGGCGCGAATCTCATCTACGTGGCTTTGAAGCTGCTTGAGTATGAGTTCAAGTTCTCAAGTGACCGGGTTGCTCATTTTCTGCTGATCGAAGAACCAGAAGCCCATATCCACACACACATACAGAAATCTCTATTCTCCAACCTGCCTTCAAAAAACACCCAAGTGATTGTCTCGACGCACTCGACACACATATCGTCGGCTTCTAAGATCGCCAGTGTGAATGTGCTCGCTAAGAAAGAGGATCATGCAGAGGTTTACCAGCCTGCTCATGGGTTGTCAGAGCCGACGGTGAACCGGGTAGAGAGATACTTGGATGCGGTTCGATCAACACTGCTCTTTGCCAAAGGCGTCCTATTGATAGAGGGGGACGCGGAACAGATCATGATCCCTGCTATGCTGCGAGCCGTCTTCGGCGTGACCCCAGACGAACTGGGTTTCAGTGTGATAGCAATGAGTTCTGCCTTTTTCGAGCACGTGGCAGTCATTTTTGCCGATGCTCGAATCCAGCGCCCCTGTGCAATCGTTACCGACCTTGATAAGGCCCACATCGGCCTGCCTGAGTGTGCTGAGGATGATACTAAGGAGCAAGCACACGCCAGAGCAGCAGAGAAGGCCGGCGAATCCCGGTACCAAAGCCTCCAGAAGTTTACTAATGGCAATTCCTGGATTCAGGCCTTTTTCGCGTATCACACTTTCGAAGTGGACTTTATTCGGGCGGGCAACTCGTCGGGAGCCGTCCAGACCCTGGATGTCATTTACAAGACTCCCACAAACAAAGATCAGAGCAAGACAAAACTGGAATCGGCTGACCTCCAAATTTCTGGCCTGGAGATTCTGCGGTTGGCAAACAAACTTGGGAAAGGCTGGTTCGCTCTGTTACTCTCGGAGCGGCTTGTCTCGCGGACTTACATTCCGGAGTATATACTTCGTGCGGTCGCCTTTGCCTGTCATCCCAGCGTCGGTGAAACCGCATTAAAGCAGATGGGCATTTTCAGGGTAAAGGCTGACGGAGATCTGGCCAAAGCCCTGCCACAGTTCGCAGAACTACAGGGTCTCAGTCCACCCGACTTCCTTTCGACCTTCTGCAAAGCCGCGCCAACTGATGCGCTCTCGCTCTTCTGCCAGTACCTTAAGGAGTACCGAGGATAATGATACGCCTGAACCGGGAACAGCAAACAGCGGTTGACTGCGATGGTAACGTCGTGATCACTGCTTGTCCCGGAAGCGGGAAGACTCGCGTGCTGACCGCTCGCGTGATCCGCGGTCTGTCCGAACTTGACTCCGGCAGAGAACGTGTCGTTGCCTTGACCTTCACAAACCGCGCGGCTGATGAGATACAGGTGCGCCTCGATCAAGAGAACATCGCCGCCGACGGCCTATGGGCAGGAACAATCCATGCGTTTGCCCTCGAATGGGTGTTACGCCCGTACGCTCCTTATTCTGAGATTACCAGATTCGGATTCAGCATCGCCGACGAATTCTATACGGAGCGGCTCTTGGATGGGCTAAAAAAGGAAGTAGGACTTCCCGGTTATACGGAGATCAGTACCACACTCTCGCGAACTGGCTCTGGCCTCAATGCAGACTATAGCTGCCGTGCGATATTCGATAAATACAAAGCCAAGTTGCGGGACACGAAGCTCATCGACTACGACGATGTGCTCTATCTTGCATACAGCATCCTTAAGGAGATTCCCGAAATTGCAGCGACTCTGGCCTCAATCATTCGTTTGGTCTGTGTGGATGAGGTGCAGGACATTCAAGATCTGCAGTTCGGAATCCTGTCTGCGATCTTTAAGGCCGCCGCTGCCCCGCCCAATCTCTTCTTCGTTGGCGACGCGGACCAGTCAATTTACGAGTCGCTGGGGGCCCTCACGAAGACTCCTGAGGAGATCGCCGCCGAATTTGGCCTCGATAGCATCGCTCACTTGGAGTTGAAAGGTAACTATCGATCTACGCAACGGATCATTGACTTCTACCGTCGCTTTCGATCTGCTGCTCCAGCCATCGAATCTCGCACAGATTATGCAGACTGTGCTGGCATAATAACATTCCAAGATCAGACAGTCCCCAGGGAGGACCTCCCTGCGAGCATTGCTGCTCTGCTTTCAAACGCATTAAATACCGGTGTGGCACAGCACGACATTTGCGTCCTGGCGCCCCATTGGTGGCATGTTCGGTCACTAGCCCGCGGTCTTGTCGGCCTGCTGCCCCAGGCTGACTTCGATGCGCCCGGACTGTCTCCCCTCCATAGCTCGCGGGATAACTTATGGTTCAAGGTCAGTCGGTTGTTCCTCATGGCCCCCTCCCCGTCTCGAACACGGACCCGGATTCGCTGGGCAAAGGAAGTCCTTTCTGATCTGAGCACGCTCGCGGATATGTCACTTCCTGAGATCATCGCGACTCCCAGGCGACTGCTCAGGATGATCAATGCGATATCTTCCAGCGAAACCGAGGGTATGTCCTATCTGCGAGATGTGTTTTCCCAGCTCTTGGTGAGTATAGGCCTGGACCTCGACTCGAGTGATGCACTGAATAACTCTTTCAACACATTCTTCGAGAAAGCAGAGAGCCGCATTGCGAGTGCGGAGGGCGGAATGCCTACCGATGTTAGCAGCTTCAGGAAACTATTCAGTCATCCCGCGGGTGTCGTGGTGAGCACGTGCCACGGAGTGAAAGGGGAGGAATACGACACCGTGATCGCCTTCGGCCTTCTCAGGGGATACGTACCACATTGGTCTGTGATAATCAACGGGACCGAACGGGAGGCTTCGGAACGAGAATCGAAACTGCTCTATGTCATCTGCTCCAGAGCCAAGCGCCGCCTTCACCTGATCGCTGAAACGGGCAGAACAACCCAACGGCGCAAACCTTATGAAACCGCCGAACTGCTGAAACGTGTCCGCTTCAAATATGACGAAGTCGACGGTAGCGCCCATGGCGAACAACGGCATGCAACAGACGGCGCTGCGCGTCGCCGCTGATGTCGGCCCACCGCGCTCACTCATAGTTCCCCGGGGTGTTGGCAAGCATTGTCTAACTAAGCGCTTGCCGGCCAGGTGGAATCCAGGGCGTATTTGTCCCCGGGGGGTGTGCGTGAATGGGGATAATGAAATGGTTTTATAACAGCGTGGCTAGGGCTTCCAGTTATGGAGAAGTGATTGGACGCGAGGCTGTGAAGAATGGCCTTGTCCTCGGACGAGCTCTGTATTTGGGCCACGGAACTCGCCCCCCCAAAATCAAAGATCAAGCAAAGGAAAATGTCATACAACATGAGCAGGGCTGGGTCGTTCAATGTCATGGCAACGTGCAGGTGGGTCCTTTTGAAACAAAAGAAGAGGCTAATCGTTGGTTAAGTGATGCTCGCTGCACTCCCGTCGTCATCACAGATATTTCAAAGACGCTGGTCTACGAAGACTCAGACCATATGGTAGCTAACGGATTTGAATTATACACTGTGGACCCAACTGACCACCCTCCGACGGAAGATGCCTCCGAGTTGTCAGGGTTGACTCGGGCAGCAGGAGTTGTTTTCGCTGCTTCTTGTGCTACTACTGCCGCGTCCAATTTTATGAAAATGGAAAATGCTGAGTCATTCAATCGGTCAGTGGCAATTATTGTACGTTCCGAAATGTGCAGACTTGACCTTGGAATACCATTTGGAAAATTGGATATGTGTGTTGGGATGTCGAAGGGCGTTGCCAAAATCACCAAGGTCCTTGACCGAAATACCCCAGGGGCGAATGACCTCATGGCGGTTTGTTTGACCGCCATTAATATTTTCTCTTCACACACAGAAGTGGGCTTCCAGAGGAGGGGAGTATTAGGATTTCATGTTGTTGCAGTCCCTTTGGCAGAAGAGACTGCACTAGCGATTGCTAACGCATCCCACAATTATCGCTGGTAATACGATAGGCCATGTTCAGTCGGAAATTAGGGGAAATTAAGGTCAGAGCTTGGGAAATGGATTCATGGTTCTCATCTGTCTGAAAGAGGAGAAGGATTCAGGAAGGAAGGGGTGAATCGATCTTGATGACCGAGAGCTCGGGAATCGTTCCATGGGCAGGCCGTTAAGAATTCACGACCCTGGAGCCGTCTATCACGTCACGGCTCGGGGGCACGAGCATCGCTCACTATTTGAGGACGACACAGACCGTGAACGAATGATCGAGGCGCTGGCCGGGAGTGTCGGACGCTATCAGGGGCTCTCTGTGCCTATGTGCTGATAAGCAACCACTATCACCTGCTGCTGGAGACACCGCGGGGCAATGTCAGCCGATTGGTGCGGCACTTGAACACCAGTTACACGGTGACCTTTAACCGGAGACAGGGGCGGCACGGACACCTCTTTGAGGGACGATTCAAGGTGCTTCCGTCATCAATTGTTGGTCGGGTTGGTGTAAAGATCTAGTTTACAATAGGTTACAACCCAATTTGACTTAACCAATTCTAGTTAGCTCTGAATCGGGTGCAAGTGCTTTTGCAAGAAGGAGTTAAGGACCTGTTACCAACAATAGGTTGCGGAAGCACCAGACTTTCTCAAAGCCTCCACCTCACGCGGCGTTTGGGCTACGCTTCAGTTTAGCGCAACAGGGGAAGCCGGGATCAAGATTTGGATATAAGTCCCGTTGGATGTGGACCACACCATACGACCGTCCAACTGGTTCACCAATGAACTAACCAATTCCATCCCCAGTGTCTGTGCATGAGGAAGATCAAAACCATCGGGCAGCCCAATACCGTTGTCTCGAACGACCAGGGCCAACTCTCCTGTCTCCTCCTTGTGCAACCCGAGATAGATCTCTCCCTCCTTCTCCCCTGGAAAGGCGTGCTTCAAGGCGTTCGACATCAGCTCATTGATGATCAGTCCGCAGGGAATCGCGGTGCCGATTCCCAGATAAATTTCTTCCATGTCCAGTCTTAGCCGGATCCTTTCCGGGTCGATTCCATAGGTCGTGTAGAGATACTCGGCCAGAGATCGAACGTAATACCGGAAATCTATTTGAGCCAGGTCGGCTGACTGATAGAGCTTTTCGTGGATCAAGGCCATGGTCGTCACCCGGGTCTGGCTTTCCCGCAAGAGCCGCAGAGTCCCTGGATCCTGGCTGGAGCCCGCCTGCAGGCTCAGCAGGCTGGAGATGACCTGCAGGTTGTTCTTCACCCGGTGGTGAATCTCCTTCAAGAGGACCTCCTTTTCCTGGAGTGAGGCCCTTACGCGCTCTTCGGCTGAGATCCGCTCGTCAATATCGATACAGCTCCCGATGTACCCTGCAAAGCGGCCGTCCAGGTCATAAAAGGGCTTTCCAATGGTTATGACCCAACGGAATTCCCCGCTTCGATGTCTGAGGCGGAAGACAACCTGAAAAAGTTCGCGCCGGCTGAACGCCTCCAAGTATGATCTAAGGTACCTGGTAAGATCCTCGGGATGGGCAGCCTGCATCCACCCATCGTTCAACGCCTCTGCAAAGGAAAGTCCCGAGAAATCCAAGGAGGTCTTATTGAAGTAATTCAGCTTGCCATCGACACCGGCGCGCCAGATGATGGCAGGGAATTCTTCAAACAGGGTCAAATAGAAATCCCGGGACCGCTGCAATTCAGCCGCAATGCGCTTGCGCTCGGTAATGTCCTGGATGTGGGCAACGAAATACAACGGTTTGTCCTCGGGGTCTCTAAGAAGAAAGAGACCCACCTCCGCCCATATGATCCGCCCTTCTCTCGCCAGATACCGTTCTTCGTAATGACATATTGTTTCCTCGCCGTCCAACAGCGCGCGGGCCATTTGCCAGCTCGAATTTACGTCCTCGGGGTGAGTGACAGCGGCGAAGGTCATAGCAGCGAGTTGTTCCTCAGGATAGCCTAGCATCTCGGAAAATACTCGGTTAACTCTGATGAATCGCCCGTCCAAATCGCCGAGTGCCATGCCGAAGGCCGCATTGTCAAAGGCCGTACGAAATCGTTCCTCGCTGGCCCGCAGAGCGGACAAGGCAGTTTCCTTCTCCCGGTGAAGAAGCGCTTTCTCGCATGCCGAAAGAACAGCAGGACCAAGGCGCGAGAGGCGGTCCTTGAGTACGTAATCCGATGCGCCAGCCTTCATGCAGGCCACCGCCGTTTCCTCATTAATCGAGCCGGTAATAATGATGAGGGGAGTTGCTGGCCTCAACTTTTGGGTCAGTTGCAGCGCTGCCATCCCGTTGAAGCAGGGCAGGCAGTAGTCCGATAGGACGATGTCGGGGGCAAAAGACTCGAGGCAGTGAATAAACTCCTCTGCTGTCTCCACTCGCGTCATAATGAAGGAAAGCTCGGCGCTCCGCAGTTCCCGTTCCGCCAGTTCGGCGTCGGTTACCAGGTCTTCGACCATGAGGATCCGCAGGGTTGCCATCTTTGAAGGGACCTGCGAACCGGACGACAAGTTTTCAGTCGCGGCCGCGTTGAATTCGGTCTGCTCATTCATGAGCGTGAAACCTCGACTTAATGTGATTCCCTTCCTTGGTGAGGATCCTCACTTTCGGAGATTTGATGCCGAATCCATCGGATCTGCTCAATCGATTTATCGAAAGATGCGTAAACGGAAGGGTCAAAGTGCTTACCCACTTCTGATTTGATTTGGAACAGTGCCTCTTCTTCAGAGTGAGGAGCATGGTAGGGCCGGGAGGATCGAAGCCCGTCGTATACGTCCGATAGTGCTACAATTCGCGATTCAAGAGGAATGTTCTCCCAAGACAAATTATTCGGATAGCCGGAGCCATCCCACTTCTCGTGGTGACTCAAGGCAATCGAGGAAGCCATTTCCAGAATGGGGTTTTCTCCCATGCCCACCGCGTTAGGCCAGCGGGCCTCATGCCATTCCTGGAAAACTCTCTTGAGCCTGGAATCCTGCTGTAGAATGGCCGCTCCAATGCCGCAGTGCCCTTTCATGATCTCCCATTCCTCCGGACTCAACTTTCCCGGCTTCAGGAGGATTTGGTCAGGGATTCCTATTTTCCCGATGTCGTGCAAGGGGCTGGCTAAGAAGATTGTTTCAAAAAAATTGTGCTGCATACCCAGCGCCTCAGCAATTTGACGGGAAATACACCCCACTCTGACCACGTGGTTCCCGGTGGCTGTATCCCGGTACTCGGCGGCTTTACCGAGGCGCCAGATGATATCGATCCGCGAGCTTTCCAATTCCAAGGTCCGCTCTCTCACCTTGCCTTCCAGCGTTTCGTTTTGCGCTATTAAGGCATCCTGATAGGATTTCAGGCGCAGCACGCTGCGGATACGCGCCAGGAGTTCCTCATAATCGACAGGCTTGCTGAGCAGATCGGCCGCGCCCAGATCCAAGGCGCGCTGTTTGAGGCCGGCTTCCGAGGCCCCCGTGACGATGATCACCGGGATATCTGCGGTAACCTTCGAGCTTCCGATGGCCTCCAGCAGGTCCAGGCCGCTTTTGCCGGGCATCATCACATCCGAGATGATCAGGTCGGGGTTGGCCTTGGAAGTCTCCTCTAAAGCCGCTTCCACGCTGGTGACAAAGACCATGTCCCATACCTGGCTCTGTCGGCGCAACATGCGCTCCATTGCCTTCAATACGTTGGGCTCGTCGTCCACAAAAAGTACTCTTCTCTTCATTGTCACACCTCTTCTACGTCTTGCGTGGGGCGGATAACAAATCTGGTTCTTCGACGCAGTTCAGTCTCAAAGATGATGCTGGCGCAGTGCTTCTCGCCTGGCCAACAGGCCACGAATGATATCGGTCGGTCGATGTCCATCAGCATTTTCGCAACACGCAGTTGGTGGCTAATGTGAAAGGGTCGTCTGATAGGTGCATTGAGCCACTTCATATACTTCCCATCGGAAAAATGGAAAAATTCATCACGAAATAAAGCCTGGCTTGGCTCACAGGTCAGCTCCGGGGCGCTCCGGCAGATTAAAAGAATCAATCCCGCTGTGATTTCCCGACAAAGATTGTTTCTAATAAACCTGTCCTTTTCGACCGAAGAGGGATCCGGGGAGGAGTTTTATTGAAGGAGGACCCTTGTAGTTAGACCCAAGGGAGTTCTGGTACCCTGGATCTTCACGTCGCGAGGACTCAATGCCCGCATCAAATGGACACACTCAATCGGATGGAGTTAAGAAGTCGAAGGCCAGAATCCTGATTGTCGAA
>JBGPHY010000182.1:0-9356 GCA_041484625.1 Terriglobia bacterium
GAGGAGGTGTTTCAACTCAGGAAGTTAGAGAGCGAAATAGACAAGACAGTGCGTGACATCCGCAGGGTCAAACAGAAGAACGCAGCTTTGATTGAGAGTGGTCTGCAATTCTCTTCGGTCTTACTGGGAGCGATCTGCCCCCCTCAGACCTATCACCCTGCTGGAGGAGCGATCGTGATTCCGGGGAACAGTCTCTTGTCGGTGAGTTATTAGCGAAGACTAGGGAGGATAAAACAGGAAGGATTATGGGTACCCTTTTTGGAAGCCTCGAGGTTGGCCGCAGCTCGTTGCTGGCACAACAATTCGCCCTGCAAGTTACCGGCAACAACATCGCGAATGTGAATACTCCGGGCTATAGTCGACAGCGAGTCGACATGGTGCCTGCACCAACCCTTCAGAGCGCAGCTGGGGAAATTGGAATGGGAGTCGATGTTAAGACAGTTCGCTCTGTTCGCGACCGGTTCATTGAACTTCGGTTAAGCCAGGGGATTCAGAACAACAGTCACCAAGAAGCCCTTTTGGGAGCCCTGGGGCTGGTGGAAGGTGCTTTCAATACAAACAATCAAAGTCTGCAAGAAAACATCAGCCAGTTCTTCAACAGTTTCACTACACTGGCGGATAACCCAGAATCTGCTCCTTTCAGGAACAGTGTGATCACTCAGGCAAAGAATCTGGCCTCAGCCTTCCAGAGTTCTGCCCGGCAACTGGTGGATATTCGCCAGAATCTAAACCTGCAAGTGACGAATGTCGTCGACCAAGTCAATACCCTGGCAAAGGGTATCAGTTCGTTAAATCTTAGCATTGTGTCGGCCGAATCCGGGGGAGCAGACGCCGGCAGTCTGAGGGACCAGCGTGGGGAATTGGTCAACAAGCTTTCCGAGTTGGTCGACGTCCACTATTATGAGGCGCAAGACGGAACGATATCTGTTTCCATAGCGGGCGGTCAGACGCTGGTGACGGCCGGTTTCGTTCAACCGCTGACGGCCGCCGGCAGTCCTCCGGACGGGATGTTCCAGGTAATGGCAGGCTGGATGAATATCACCGATCGCTTCGGTGGAGGAAAGCTGGCTGGCCTCATTGAAGCCAGGGATCAGCTAATTCCTGCCTATCAGACCGACTTGGACAGTCTGGCAAATCAAGTGATCAATGCTGTCAATGCTCAGCATCAACTGGGGGTTGATCTGAACGGCAATCAGGGACAGAACTTCTTCAATTCTGTTGCAGTGGGAACTTCGGCTGCCCTGACCTTCTCCCTAAATCCTGTTGTAGCCTCAGACGTGAGCCTGATCGCAGCCAGCCAAACCGACCCGTTGCCGACTGTGCCGGCCCCGACGCCCAATCCAGGGCATTCCGGGGCCCCCGGTGACAACTCCAATGCTTTGGCCATGGCAGGCCTGGCTGCGCAGAAGCTAGCAGCAGGCGGCACCGAAACGTTTTCTGAAGCATATGCCGCACTGCAATTTCGAATTGGTACTGACACTCAAAGCGCACAGGGGGGAGTGGATACTCAGAACGCAATGCTCACCCAATTGAAGAACCAGCGTGATTCCGTGTCTGGAGTCTCTCTGGACGAGGAAGCCATTGATCTGGTTCGATACCAGCGTGCTTACCAGGCCTCAGCGAAATTTATCAGCATTATCGATCAGCTGACTAGCGATATGATTACTACCTTCAGCGTCTGAGGATAGGGCAGGACCGAGAGGGCTCTACCCGCAGACCGGCGAGGAGCAAGGACGATGCGCGTTACGCCAACCATGCAGGACCGGACCTTTCTGGAGAATATCTCTCGTGCGAAAGATCGGATGGACCGGTCACAGAATGAGATTTCCTCAGGCAAGAAGGTCAATCATTTGTCGGATGATCCATTTGCAGCCATGAGATCATCTGAAATACAGGCGCGTTCCAGCCAAAATGACCAGTTTCTTGCCACCAACAGTCAGACACGAAGCCGCCTGGAAATCACAGATACAGCCCTGCAGTCCATGATCCGGAATATCGATAACGCCAAGGTCCTGGCCGCACAAGCCCTTTCAGGAACAACGACTCCGGAGAGTCGTCTGGCACTTGCCACCGGGGTTGATGGAACCATCCGGCAAGCTCTTTCGGACGTCAACCTGCAATTCAACGGGGCCTATCTTTTTTCAGGGACCCTCACCAATGCGGCGCCGTTCGTGGAGTCACCGGCAGGGAGCGGCGCAGTTGTCTATAACGGCAATGACGAAGCCATATATACACGGCTGGATTCCTCGACTGTGATGCAGATAAACACTACCGGTCAAGATCTCGCCGAGACTGCCCCACCGTTGTTTTCCTCACTCGCGGATTTGAAGACAGCCATCCAGAACAACGACACCACCACAATTTCGGCGAGGCTAGCGGATCTGGAAACTATTTCCGACCGCTTAAACACTCTCGATTCCGTGGTAGGCAATAACATGAATCTGGTCGACCAGACACGAAGTCGTCTCAGCGATCAAAATCTGGCGCTCAAGGCCGAGGACTCTCGTTTGACGGACGCCAATATGGTAGAATCCATCAGTAACTTCCAACTCGCTCAACAGGGAGTGAGTGCCACTTTGAGTGCTGAGGCGAAGGTTCAGCAACTTTCTCTGATTGATTTCTTGAGGTAGCGATCTTCTTGCAGCTCCAGACCAAGTCTTTAGGAATTCTAGAATACGACAAGAAAGCAATCATCCACCTCCCGGAGGGTATGCTGGGGTTTGCCAGGCTGAAGGACTATGTTTTGATAGAGAATCCCGAAACTGAGCCCTTTAAGATTCTGCAGTCCCTGGATGACCCTTACGTTGCCTTTCCGATGGTGGATCCGCATGTTGTAGAACCTGAATATCGTTGCGAGATCGATTCGGAAGATGCAGAAAGCCTGGGGTTCAGAGACCCGATTGACATCATAACGCCTGTCGTCACGGTTATTCCCGAAGATCCCACAAAGTCCACTGTCAATCTGAAGGCTCCCCTCCTAATCAACCAACACAAAATGATCGCGAAACAGGTCGTCCTGACGGACTCCAGTTATGGTACCATGCAACCCTTAATGCCTGTTCCTGGTCAGGACGAGTGCCGGGTGGATTCCCAATAGGTTCTCTTCCTGAACTTGAGTGGCTAAGTCGGCCCGACAAGGGGTCAAGTCGAATGCTCGTAGTGACCCGCAAGAAAGACGAGAGACTGATGATTGGGAACGAGATTGAGGTCCAGGTTCTCAAGATCGGGAGGGACAGTGTGCGCATCGGCATCAAAGCCCCTCAGAGCGTGTCGGTCCACCGATACGAGGTCTACGAGCAAATCCAAGCGGCCAATCTGGCGGCCTCCAAGTCCCAACTCCCCCCCCAAGGAGCTCTGTCCGGTCTGCTGAAAGGGCTGAAGAAAAAGCCTGTTGAGTGATACGCTGGACCCGGTCGGTTACACGCTTACTTTTTCTTCATGCGATTAATCCCACTGATTTCCGTTCAAAGCCCTTATCTGAAGGAGATCCTTCAGGAGGAACGAGCTGAGTGGATGAGAGATCTGAAATGGGACTATTCAGAACCTCAGCGCATCATTGCGGAAATGCTGGACCACTCTGAATTGACAGGGCACGTGGCAGTACTAGCGGGGCAGCCGGCGGGATACAGCTATTATTTGCTGCGCTGTGCCCAAGGAATGATCGGAAACTGTTTTGTTACTTCCCGTCTGGCCGGCCTGGGCATTGAGCGACGCCTTCTTCAGGCGAATTTTGACTCCATCAGGCGCCAACCCGGCATCAACCGCATTGAGTCGCAGCTGGTTGATTTGAGGCGCTCGGACCCCGTTGATTTCTTTGCGGGGCAGGGGTTTCGGAGATACCTCCGTTCGTTTCTCCGCCGCAACTGCGGAGTGGAGGTAGATCTTCCCGTTCCTGATGAACTGCGCTTGGAACCCTGGGATGACCTCGCTCTTATTCCTGCCGCTGAACTGACCGCCAATGCCTACCGCGATAGTTTGGATCGTGAGATGAGTAGCCATTACAGCTCATCCGAAACCTGTGGTGAATTTCTTTGCGGGATCGTGTCACGCCCAGGGTGTGGGTCCATTCTGAGGGAGGCCTCGTTTTGCCTTTGGGAAAGACAAACTCATCGGCTAGTCGGATACGTCCTCACTTCATCGATTTCGCCGGGGAATGGCCACATCCCGCAAATTGCCATCGCCCCCGACCAACAAGGGAAAGGCCTTGGGAAGCTCCTCGTCAGACATGCCATTTCAGTGCTTGCGGCAATAGGTCACCAGAGTGTTTCGCTCAGTGTCACCAAGGATAATCAGCCGGCAATGTCTCTCTACCGGCTACTTGGCTTCCAACCCGAATTCGACTTTCATGCCTACGTTTGGGAAAGAAACCCGCACTGAAATCGGCTCCCCCCGACAGAAACATTCCAGGAACGATGCGCTGGAAGCCATGAGAGACCACTCCTACGGGGAAATACCAACGGTTCACCATGCTCGTTAATGGGGTCCCCAATCGGCGAACACCAACTCTGGAAAATACACTTCCCGTTTCATTAGGATTGGGCGATTGTCGCGGCTAGCGAGGTTCCTGCCGTTCGGCTGCTTCGTTGAGTATCACCAGATCGACGCGGCGATTCATGGCTCGGCCCTCGATCGTTGTGTTGGATGCTACCGACCGATGTTCGCCGTAACCTGCGGCCGACAGACGTTGAGGAGGGAAAGGGTACTTGCTGAGAAGATATGAAATAATGTAAGTGGCTCGGGCTGTCGAGAGTTCCCAGTTTGAAGGGAATCGGGCAGTGTGGATTGGTGTATTGTCAGTGTGCCCTTCAATTCGGACCTGGTTGGGCAGAGCCAGGGCCGCTTCTGCTATGGCGTCCAGAACAATAAGAGAGGAACCCTTGAGCTCCGCTTCGCCGGAGTCGAAAAAGCCGGCTTCCGTCAGGCTGATGACCAACCCCCGGTGATCCTGAACGAAGCGAACCTTGTCAACGAAACGTTCCTTGATCAACTTGGCTGAAATGGCATCCCGCACTCTCTTCAGCGTATCACCGGTCGCCACCAGGGGTTGAATGGATTCTACCAGTTTCTGCTGATCGATGCCGCTCATGGCACCATCCGAAAGACTCAACCGGGAACTCCCGGCGTCAAACAATTGCGAGTCGAAGGCGGTGTGCATAGAGGTCACCAGCCTTCCGAGTTTCTTAGCGTCCACCTGGGAGATTGCATACATGGTCACAAAGAAAGCGAAAAGCAAGGTGATGAAGTCGGCATAGGACACCAGCCACCTCTCATGATTTGCATGTTCTTCAGGCTTTTTCTTTCGCGCCATACTCTAGAAGTGAGAAAACGGGGAATAGGAAAGAAACCGACTAAACTCGGAAAACCAGCAACGAAAAGTGGCAAAAATTGATTACCGCATCAGATGTTCAGAGGACTCAAGGCTCCCACGCCGACTTTCTGTTCCAGAATCCCCTGCATTTGCTCCCTGCGACCTGCCGTACCAGCCCACTTCACGCTGCCATTCGCTCTTTCTCTGCAGCCCCCTTGCCACTTCCCTTCGGCTTCTCATCTTCGTGGAGATAACCCTTGAGTTTCTCCTCGATGATCCGAGGATTGACACCTTCCAGCATCCCAATCACTCCCTCCAGCATCATTTCCTTGGCAGTCATAGAGAGTTTGTGTTTCATTTTCAATTTGGTGGCCATGGGCAGGAAGAAGAGATTAGCGCTGCCGACGCCGTAAACCGTGGCGACGAAAGCCACGGCGATACCGGAGCCCAACTTACTGGGGTCTGAGAGGTTTTCCATCACGTGAATTAAGCCAAGGACGGCGCCGATGATACCAATGGTTGGAGAGAACCCGCCGGCTGACTCGAATACCTTGGTTTCTGTTTCTCCCGCCTCATCCATGTGATTGAGCTCAATCTCCATAGTCTCCCGAAGCACCTTTGGATCAGTGCCATCCACCGCCAGAGACATGGCCTTCTTCAGGAATTCATCTGAAGCCGTTGGGATCATGCTTTCCAGCGAGATCAGCCCGTCTTTGCGCGCCTTGTTGGCGTAGCCGATAATCTCACCAATCACGGCCGCATTCTTGGTCTTAGGTTCCAGAAAAACGCGAATAAAGGCCTTTCCGGCGCCCAAGATGACCCGGAGCGGGAAGGAGAGGATGGTTGCTCCGAAAGTACCTCCAAAAACTATGACGGCGGCCGTTGGCTGTGAGATGGCACTCAGGTGCAACCCTTCCAGCAAAGCGCCTCCAACCACCGCCGTGAGACCCAAGACAAGGCCAATGATCGTTGTGATATCCACAGGCGTAACCTCAGTTCATCATGCCGTTTGGCGTTCCCATTTCATCGGGATCAGGCCGCTGTAAACCCGCCTCTTGAAGTGGACAATTCTTTCCAGAATCTCCTCCGGGTTCTCCTTAACGACGAAGGAGGTGCCATTGGTCAAAACCACCACAGTGTCGGTGGTCAACTCAATGTGCTCGATCAGGTCTGAGTTTACCAGGATCTCGCTGTGGTTGAGGCGGGTGAGTTTTATCATGTTGTTATCCACGTATACTCGGAAACGGACATCTTACACTGATTACCTATCGGTATTCCGGGTGATTGTCATTAGTAGTTCTGGGCCCACCCGGGTAACCTTTTAGACTCATTGAAATAGTCCATTCGCAATCACTATTCACAGTCACCGTATCGTTAGGACGGTGTGCCAATCTGTGCCTGCATCTGCTGAATCTTGCACAGAATTCCCTCGGCTTCCGGCAGTGAATCCAATTCTTTCTTTACAGTCTCAGAGGTCAGATCGATTCTTCCCTTGGCTAATTATTGATTCACTCCCTCTACAGAAGCCGGAGTTGAGGACTGCAAAACTGCGCCCGATCTAAGTGGAACGTCCAGGATCTCAATTTGTTCCTTTTGAGTGATTGCCCTGAGACGACTTATCACCTTCGAAATTACAGGCTTCGTGCTGAAATGTTCCAGCACATGGGCACGAGCTTTTAGACCGTTCACGCGAGCATCCTCTCGATTTTCCACCACATGTCGCATCAATGATCGGAGGTGCGGTTCGGATGGATTCGCCCAAGTATGGCCTTCATAATGCCTGAACTCCGGTTCAAGACTCCTCGCAACGGTCAACTCATAATCAAGCAGATAAGCGACGTCTTGATTCATGAACTCCGTGTTGCCGCTCCAATTGGTGGATATCACCGGCAATCCCATCATCATGGCTTCATGTTGGGGCCGCCCCCATCCCTCGCCACGGCTGGGTGCAACAAGACAATCCACCGACTTGTAGAGCTTCGGCATGTCACGAGTGGGGATTTGTTCAGCCAAAACCTCAACTTGTGGAAGTCGTTTACTGCTAAGCTCGAGCCTGGAAACGTAATCTCATATCCTCTGCCATATCAACTCGACGGGATTCTGGTCTGGTTGATTGATCAAATAGGTTCTTAGGTAGAGGCAAACATCGTCATCGGCGTGGAATTCCCGGAAGTAGGCTGAAAGTAAGACGTCCCAGCCTTTGCGGACAGACCATTCGAAGATCGAAAGGAAATTAAACTTTTTGCGCTTGGGGAGGCAAAGAGGCTCATGACGTTCCGGGTCAAATTCGGACTCGTCGACGAGTTCCGGGATTACTTTAAGTTTACCCCTGGCCACGCCACTTCGGGCAAAAGTCTCCACATTGAATCGGCTCGGTACCCAGATTTCGTCCATCTCGTTACAGGGTGAAACCCAGGAACTAGGAATGCGATCAGTCTCGAACATCGTGCGACCAATATTTACTGAGGCCTGAGGGAGCCGCATTAAGCCGATTCCCGGAACATGTTGGATGACTACTCTGCCTGTAACATTTGCCTGAGGCTGCAGCTTCTCCCGAAGAACCTTTTTGACATTTTCCGGTAAGCCGGCAAGGAATTCGGGGGATTGAATTGTCCCAACGTTGAATAGCCCCAGGTCAACCAGATCCCCGATCGCCACGGCAAAGGAGAGCGCTTCACTGCAATAACCGCTCGGGTTCAAGAAAGGCGCGCACCATACCACAAAGGGCCGGCAATTTTCTTTGTCGCCCTCAACGTTTTGGACATTACCAGCGCAAGGAGAAGGGGACTGGCAATTGGGAATCCTGCGGCAGGCCGCTGCAGATAGCTTGGAATAAAATGCTTCCGCACCAGGATAATGACTGAACTCCTTCTGGAAGAGCCCTCGAGCCAACGCCGTCTTACCTGCCTTGAGATGACGGTAAATTCTCTCGCATGACTTGGCCAATTGGAGATTCGTCCAAACAGCATGCAAGACAGGAACCTGCGTTCTTGAATTGCTTGGGTCACAAGACGGCAACCCCAGGATCGGGAACTGTGAGCGCCATTTGGCAAAAAAGATCCTGGCGGACTCAACATTGTGCGAATCCACAATCTCTCGAGTGGGGCTGGATTTGCTCTCATGATGGATGACAACGCTCCCCGGTTCGTAGAAGATGCGCAGACCGCGTTGTCGGACCTTGAGACAAAGGTCGATGTCTTCGAAATACATCCGGTAGTCGGTAGAGAATCCGCCCACTGCCTTAAACAACAATTTGGTGATAAAGAGGCAAGCTCCTGTAACGGCTTGGACTTCCCCCGCGCTGTTGGCCGCAACGTCATCCTCAGTCGTGCGCAGGTGGCGATGATGTGGCCATATGGGAAACTCCGGATTGGCGGTTCTGTAGAATTCAATTCCGCAATGCTGAACCGACCGATCCGGGTATAACAATTTACTGCCAACGATACCAATGCTGGCGTCCCGGTCTAATCGCTGGATTGGTGCTTCAAGCCAGTTTGGCAAAGGCTCCGTGTCGTTATTGAGAAAAACGAGGATCTTTCCAGTGGCCGCTTCGGCCCCCAAGTTGCAAGCCTTAGCAAAGGCTTGACTCTGAGGGAAAGACAAGACTCGCAGATTCGGATACTTCGGGGACAGGTCTTGTAGCTTCTCCGCACTCTCATCAGTTGAAGCATCATTCACGATGATGACTTCGAATCCCCCAGTCAGAGCTGTGCAGGAGTAAAGTGTCTCTAGACAATTTCTGGTGAATTCCCACTGGTTATGGATCGGGATGATGATTGAGAGCGTACTACAGTCCCCCTTTTGGTTCTGCCGCAGCCGCTGAGAGTTTCGCTTGTCGATAGTGGGCATCTGGGAACCTTTATGGGACAAGTGCAGATTGCGTATTCAGCTTCTCGACCAGTGGCCGTGCCTCGGGCAGATGCCCGAGTTCTTTTTGCGCAATCTTGGCAGCCAAACGCGAATTCCCTTGCGCCACATACCTGTTAATCCTGTTGATGCTTTGGAGAACTTCTGGATTCTCCTTCGCTGCGCGGTCCAGAGAGATACC
>JBGPHY010000183.1:0-9335 GCA_041484625.1 Terriglobia bacterium
AACCGGGGATGAAAATGGCCCGATCGATGCTGGGCCGCTGTTATTTTCAGTTAGACCGGTTTGAGCAAGCCAAGACCACCTTCCAGGAAATTCTCAAACGGCGGCCGCAGAATTTGGATGCCCAATTTTATGTGGCTGCTTGTGATTATCGTCAGAAGAACTGGGCGGCGGCTGAAGCCGGACTCCAAAAAGTGCTGGAACAGGACCGGGATTTTTCAGCCGCTCACCTCTACCTGGGTTTTCTCTACCAAGCCAGGGGGGACCCGAATTCAGCTCTGGCCGCGTTTCAGCGTGTTCTGGAATTGGATCCGGAAAATGAGGATGCCCATGCCAAGACCGGGTTCCTGCTAGCTTCCAGCGGCAAAGTGAGAGAAGCTGTACCGCATTTCCAGAGAATCATTCAGCTGAATCCGCAGGATGGTGAGGCACATTTTAACCTGGGAGTGGCCTATCTAAAGCTGAACGAGGAAAAACTGGCCCGCCAGGAGTTGGCTGCCGCCTGCAAACTGGATCGAAAGTATTGCGAGCGGGAAGAGAAGGGAACATCTCCGAGGAAATGAGATTGGAATCTGAGGGGTCCACACTCGTTCTCGGAAGGTGTTGGTCGAGGTCGAGGATGATTTTCATGGTGTTGCGTAGGTCTTGCTGGGTTTTGCTGTAGGGCGGTTGTGTCAACCGCCTAAACATGCGGCGTTTCACAGAATCGCCCTACAATTTTCCCCGTGTAACTGATCCAGTACTTTTCAAGAGAGCCTCTCCGTGCAAGTAGGAGATACATGCGTTACCATGTTAACCTGCGTCTATTTGTTGCGTCCCTGATGGGTCGCTTCAAAGGGAAGGGTTCTTCCTTGACCCCCGCAAAGAAGATTTTCTCCAAGAAAATTCGGTCCCTGATTTTTTTGGCCGGCCTCTCCTTGGGGTTGGCCGCCTCGACTGTATCCTGTCAAAAGAAACCCGCACTGCGCCAAGTGAAGCAGAAGCTCATTATCCTGGGCTTTGATGGAGCAGATCCCCATCTTCTTGAACAATGGATAACCGCCGGCCATCTCCCAAACATTCAGAAGCTGGCTGCTAGAGGGACTTTCCAGCAACTCGGAACCACCACGCCGCCTGAGTCTCCTGTGGCGTGGGCCACATTTGCCACCGGGATGAATCCAGGCAAACACGGGATCTTCGATTTCATCAAGCGCAATCCCGAGAATTACCTCCCTGAGATTGCACTGGCTACGCCCGTCCCACCTCGTCTCTTTCTGGGAATCTTCCCGGTACGCGGACCGAGGGTCGTCAATAACCGGCAAGGGGTCCCCTTTTACAAGACTCTAGCCGACTCCGGTATCAAAACCACTGTGCTGCGGATGCCTCTGGAATTCCCTCCCGTCGAACTCCCCAACGGTAAGATTCTGGGGGGATTGAATATTCCGGATCTTCGCGGCACTTGGGGGACATTCTTCTATTTCTCGACCGACTTGACCCGCTGGGAGACAGGCAGTTCTGAATATGGAGGCAAACTGGTCCGGCTCGAATTGAAGGACAATCTAGCTGAGACGCAGGTGGAAGGACCTATCAACCCGGCCGTTAAAGGAGGCTCGCGAATCAGTATTCCCCTAAAGTTCGAACTGGACCGGGAGAAGAACCAGGTCAAGATCTCGTTGCAGGGGCAGGAAGAGACCGTTGCAGAAGGTCACTGGAGCCGGTGGTTTCAATTCACGTTTAAGGTCAGCTCCTTCCTTAAGCTCCACGGAGTAGGGCGTTTCAATATTCTCCAGACCTTCCCCGAGCTGAGCGTCTATCTTTCGCCGATCAATTTCGATCCCCGACAGCCGCCTTATCCGATCTCATCCCCTCCCAACTATGCCGCTCATTTGCAGGAAGCACTGGGGCCATTCAAGACCCTGGGTTGGGCCCATGATACGTGGGCCCTCAATGAAGAGCGGATTGATGAAAAAGTCTTCCTCGATGACGTATTTGAAACCCTGGATAAACATGCTCAGTTGCTGGTTCACGAGCTGAAGACTGATCCAGCAGCTTGCACGGTTGCGGTCTTTACCGCCACTGACAGCGTTTCTCACATGCTTTACCGGTTGATCGACCCGGAACATCCTCGCTACGACGCCCGGTTGGCAGAACAGTTCGGTGATTCCATTCTGCGGACTTACCGGAAGATGGACGAAATCATCGGGACCATCCAGGAGTTGATGGATTCCTCGACAACCCTCCTCGTGGTTTCCGATCATGGCTTTCATTCTTGGCGAAAGGGGTTTAATACCAATACCTGGTTGGTCGAAAACGGTTTCATGAAACTGAAAGGCCAGGAGGGGCAGAATCTGGAGTCGCTCTATAGTGAGGAGAGTTTCTTCCCCAATGTGGATTGGGAACGGACGCAGGCTTACTCACTGGGGCTGGGCCAGATTTATGTCAATCTCAAAGGGCGGGAAAAGCATGGCCAAATCTACCAGACGAGCTCAGACTACGACACTTTGCTCGAGCGCATCAGTGCGGGTCTCGAACATTTCCTTGATCCCGACACCGGAAAAAGGGTTATCGAAAAGGTGTACCGGGGTAAAGACATCTTTCATGGCGATCAGACCCGCGATGCAGCCGATCTCCAGATTGCCTTCAGGCCGAATTACCGGACCTCGTGGCAGACCACATTGGGGGCAGTTCCCGCAGGAATCGTCGTGGCTAACATGAAGAAGTGGAGCGGGGACCATTGTGCCTCTGATCCCGCAGACACAAAAGGGATCCTGCTATGCAGCCGGAGGCTTTCCGCGGGGGATATAACCATTACCGACATTGCTCCCACGGTCTTGCGGTATTTTGACATAACAATCCCCGGGCAGATGGATGGGAAGGCGGTTGAGATGAAATAGAGAGAAGTTCGTTGTGCCAGCCTTCTTGCTTTGGGTCAGACAGTCTTGCCTGTTCGGCGCAAGTGGATCACCTGGAATTCAACCTTCGAATTCAGCCCAGGCTCAGTCCGCAGTAGAGGCACCGCTTGCCCTCTTGAATCATCCCAAGTCGACACTTGCCGTAACAATTAATGTGGAGTAGAATAGCTACGAAAATAGCTATTCCAGGGAGGAGGTCTTATATGCGGACTGTTCAGATGACTCTGGACGAAGATCTAGTCAATGAGGTCGACCGTGCTGCAAAGCAACTAGGGACCTCTCGCTCCGAGTTTACACGCCAAGCCTTGAAGGGAGCCCTCAAGCAGATGCGAATTCGCGAATTGGAGAGAAAGCACCGTGAAGGCTATGCCCGAAGACCGGTATTCAGAGGGGAGTTCGATCATTGGGAACTTGAACAGGCATGGGGCGAACAATGAATAGAGGAGAGGTCCGATGGTATAAGTTTTCCTCACCGGACAAGAGAAGGCCAGTGGTGATTCTCACTCGAGACTCGGCTTTGGCCTTCTTGGGAGAAGTAACAGTGGCTCCCATAACCTCTACCGTTCGGGATATCCCTTCGGAAGTTCTGTTGACTCGGGAGGATGGTTTCCCCAAGGAATGTGCTGTAAACTTGGATCATCTTCAGACGGTTTCAAAGGGCAGGCTGGGCTCTTTGATCACTACGTTAAGTGAGCCACGGATTCGCGAGATGCGTCGCGCGCTTCTATTTGCTCTTGGATTTGACTAGATTCTCAAGGCCAGCCGGGATTGGCTTTCATTCAAATCATCAGTTAATCGGGAAGACCATGATCTGGCTCAGCGCCTCATCTTCCCCCATCACGATGTACCGGCCATCTTCGGAAGCGGCCAGAGTCCCGATCTGGAATCCACGCCAGAAGATTCCTTGTTCGAGGCCCGGCCCGGACATGACAAAGCGAGGGTTGCCCAAATCGCTGTACCCTTTCCCCTTTGGATCGTAGCTGAACAAGTGGGTATATCCCGGCGCCCCGCCTCCCACTCCATAGAGTTTGCCATCTGCGGCAAATGCCAGGCCCCGCAGGCGGGGCATTTGGATGGGTTTGCCAAGGTTTGTAACCCGACCCGTGTCGGGATCCAAGCGGAACAATTGGCCGTCTGCTGCATTTCCTCCGTAAAGCATCCCGTCGGATGACATGGCCCAGGCGTCAACCCGACCCAACGGTTTGCGGCCCCAGCCCTCAGGAAGTTCCTCTGGCAGAATCTCAACCTTTTGGGAAACTGGATCAAATCGAAACAGCTTGTTGACCGGCAGGCTTCCATAGACCCTTCCGTTTCGATCCACGATCAGGCGGCGAGTCAGGATATCTTCTGCTTTGAGTGCATAACTGCTCAGGAAAGCAAGCGTCTTAGCCGAAGGAACTGTCTCCTCGAAGAGGCGAGCCCGATTTTCCCTGAGATCGAAGACAAAGAATTTTCCCGAGGGGTAGCTGACACCGTAAACAAAGGGAGCCTGCTGGTTCGCCTCCACCGCAAAAACTCCCTCTCCCTGGACCGGGCTACCCAGGTCTCTGACCTCGATTCGGCCGTTGACCAGCCTGACCTCAATAAGATGTCCGCCTTCGCCCGTACGGTTGGGCAGGGTCCCCGCAAATAGAACTCCCTGTTCGCCGCGGGCAAAGCCGCTCTGGACTGCTCGCTGTCCCGCAACGATCTTTGAAAGGTCCAAGACTTCTTCCACTCGGCGCTTGGAGAGGGAGACCGTGAAAATAAAAGGGCTGAGAGCAGCATTCGCCGAAGTACCACCCACCACGGTATCCCCCACGACCTCGAGGGACGTGATGGCATTGCGGTAAATGGGTAATCGCAAGAGGGAAGAATTATCCAGGGAAACCTCTACAGCGAAACTGCCGGAGGGCGTAAAGAAGGTGAACTCCGCCTTCAACAAAACGACCACTCCCAGGAATACCAAAATCGAAATCCAAGCGGCTCGCTTCATCGGAATTGCCTTTCCGGATTCAAAATGATCATGAAGGGCCGGCTGGCCCCGGACTCGCCCCGCCTTTCGCCGCGAGGGTCAGATCGGCGGCCGGCAAAGTAGAGATTTCCCTTCTCGTCTCTGATATCGGAGCCTGTCACTTCACTGATCACAGACAAAGGGAAAGTCAAAACAATCCTCTTCCTTCGAATCTGGGGGTCGAATTCCATCAGGACGATGTTCTCCCCCTGGGCCGCATACATCCCGTGTCCGCCAATGAAGTAGTAAAGCTGGCCATTTTTTCCCAAAGCCAGGTTGGGGCAGTAATAGTTCCACGCCGGTCTTTGTGATCCGTCAAAAATCCCCCCCAGGTCTTCAACACGTCCAAGCCCTTGCCGCGCAGGATGAAAGGCCAGCATCTTGGCGCCGTAAGTCACCAGGTAAATGACACCCGCACCGGGATCGCGTGCGTAGGCGGTGATCCCTGTGACGATGTACTCTCCGGGAGTGCCAGTAAAGGCAGGGAGACTCTCCCGGGCAAACAGTAATTGACCAGCATCGCGTTCGTACTTCACCAGGCGCTGGCGCCAATCCACGTAGTAAACGTTGCTCCACCAATCGCTGAACATCACGCGAGGGACATGATCGCTGCCCATCCGTCCCAGGTCACGCAGATCGTTCTTTTTGGGGTCGTACACCAGGAAATGGTCCTGCGGATAGGAAACCGCGCAGATCTGTCCGTTGATCTGGTCTACCGCAAGGTCCTTGATGCTCTCATATTGCATGCCGACACCCAGGTTCGCAAGGCTTCCCACGGCCGGATCCCATTTCATGAAGAACCCGCCGCTGTAACCATGAGGGTGTTCCATCAGATACTCCTCGCGGCTCTCCCCGCCGTCCGTGGTGAAATACATGGCGCCATCAGGCCCTTCCACGATTTGGGAGTGGACTTTCCCTTGCCACTGGTATTCCCGGAGGTTCGCCAGCTGAGGGACGAAGCCGCAGAGGCGCATCTTTTCGGAATTGACGTCGTACTCAAACAGTCCCACACGATCACGGTGATTGGTGACACCCACAAACACCCTTTTGTGCCTGGTGCTATAGCCAATGGAACCCCAGGTGGAATGGGCTTCCGGAAAGTCCGGGTACTCCACGAAGCGGATGTTTACCGGTGTAATTTGAGCCGGTAGATCAACCGGTCTGCCCAGGTACAAGGCTAGAAGAAGGAAAATAGAAGCAGCGTGTTTCATTGTCTGGTTTGAATTTCCTTGAATTCGTTAAGACAGTGTGCAAAGTTATATCGGTTTCTTGTGGTTTGCAAGTAATATGTCACATTCTATCCTGCAGTCAAGTCCCTCAGCTTGAAAAGGATGTTCCCTTGAGACTGTTGCCCGAATAACTAAAGATGCACAATGACGAGGCAAGGCACCAAGCCTTCGATGCAAATCTTAATCGTCGTCGTGCTCGTCCTCAACATGAAACTTTCTGAGGCCGAGGACGAGAACGAGGACGAGGACGAGTAGAGATTAGCCCTTCTAACCTAAGCCATTTTCATCGGCTGAGCGCGCTGATCTGTCTTGTACATGGGTCTCATAAGGAGGAACAGATGACGGATGTGTCTTCCCAACGACTTCCCTTTCTCCGCGGCATAACCAACCCTCGGTCAAAGTCCGGTTTCGAGCGGCATGGTTCATTGCGGGACCTGGTCCGCGGCCTGTGGCGTGCCTTGCTTTCTCTTGGGCTGTTTTCCCTTGTCTTCTACCGGGTCACCCAAGCTGAGGAGCCGCAGGT
The DNA here is from genome assembly GCA_041484625.1 of Terriglobia bacterium. Classification (GTDB taxonomy): domain Bacteria; phylum Acidobacteriota; class Terriglobia; order Versatilivoradales; family Versatilivoraceae; genus JBGPHY01. The sequence goes on from JBGPHY010000183.1 coordinate 6,634, forward strand.
CTTTGCCTCTTTTGAAGCACCGGAGGAAGTGGCTGCGATCCAGGCCTCTCCCGGCGTTCAAGTGAGACCCTCCAAGCGATTCCCTGCATGGGAGGGTAATTCTCTGGAGGTCGCCTTCCCCGAAAAAGGAGGGGCCATCGAGACCGCTAAAATACCGGCGGACTGGCGGTGGAAGGATGCACTGCTGGCCTTCGTGTGGAGCATGGAGCCATCAGAGCTTCAGCTCACCTTGCGGGATGCCACGTCATCCGCCTATAGTCATTCTTTCCGGTTGAGAGCTGGAGTGAACCACCTCCAGCTTCCTTTGTCCGAGGTACGGGGGCTGAACCGGCAAGCTTTACGGTCTTTGAGACTCTCTGTTCGAGAGAAAGGTACCTTCTATTTCGATTACTTTGCATTGGACCGTTTTCATCCCATCCTCGAGCAACGGGGGCGATGGGATATCACTTACTCCATGGAGGTGGAGACCCCGCACGTGGCCTGGGGCCGCCCCTTGGACGGCGGGCCCATCAAGGTGTTCGCCATTGCAGATGTGGCCGACGGGCGGGGAACTATAGAACTGGCCGAGCGGTTAGATCTTGTTCTCAAAGCCACGACCATTGGCAGCAGTCCGGGAATCAACAAGTGGGGGTTCGGTGACTTCTACGAACAGCGCAGCAGCGGAGGGGAGTTCTGGAAGAACGCTTACAGCCTGGTCTACACCTACGTGGCGGATGACCTCATCCACGGCCCTGCCTACGACGTCATTCTCTGGCCCGGGGTGCGCCCGTGGGAAGACTACCCTGACGAAGTCCGGGATGCACTGCGGAAACGAGTGGAGGAGGGAGCCGGCCTGGTCATTTTTTCTCCCTTTAACCGCGAGAGCGGACCGTGGGACCCTTCTCCCCTGGTACGAATTATCGATCTGAAATCCGAGGATCCCAATAACTTCTACCGTAACAAGGTTTCGGATTCTGACCACACCCCCTGGAGACGCTCGGTCGAACATTACATTACCCGAAATATCCCGTTGGACGCCTTCCCCTGGTCGCAAATGGGTGTCCCCAAAAGCAAGGCGACGGGAGAGGTTTTGCTGCAAACGGCCAATGGACTGCCCGTGCTGTCTGTCCAGAATGTAGGGAAGGGGCGTGTCGTGGCTTTTGGGTACAGTGAGAAGGGGATGATCCCGGAAATCAACAGCGTGTTCGAAACAGGACTCCATTATCCCTACCATGAATACCTCTGGTCAATGGTGGCGCGGGCCGTCGTCTGGGCAGCCCGGAGGGAATCCGTAACCTCTGTGGGGGAAATTCAATGTGATGCCTCGGGGGCGAGAGTAACACTCAACAATCCCCTTCCAGGAAGTCAGCTGAATTGGTCCATCCGCAACAGCTTCGGGGAGCAGGAGGTAGAAACGAAAACGCCCGTTCCCTCTGCCCCCAAAACCGTCCGCCTGGACTTCCCTCGCAATCTCTCCGGCGGGCTGCATTTCCTGGAACTTTGTCTTGGCAGCAATGGCAAAACCTTGGACTGGGCCGCAACTACCTTCAGCGTTCCGACCAGGATTGCCATCCAGTCACTCAATCTGCAGACGGATCGGGTAGCGGTGGGTGAAGAAATTCCGGTGAGCCTGCGACTGACTTCTCCTCAACCTACTTCAGGCAAGCTTTCTCTGCGTTTGCTGGACAACTACGACCGTGTCCTGGACCAGCGGCAATCGGAGATAACCGTTCAGGGTGACCTAGAAAAGAGCTTCCGCCTGACGACCACAGGAGCCCTCACGCACCTGGCCAAGGTGGACGCGGAAGTCTCAGTCAACAGGTTGCGTAGTGACCGGCGAATCGCGGAGATCTTCGTCTTGCAGCCCCGTCGCTGGGACGATTACGACATCGTGATGTACCGCTTTGGCCCCGACCCCATTCCGGGGATCTGGGCCAGGATCGACGAGCAGATGCGCCGTCTCCAGGTCACGACTCTTTCTTCTTATTCGGTTAGCCATAGCAAGCATGCCAATTACAACGTGCAAGCACAAACCCGCATCAGCGGCCAGGAATCTCCCGACGGCCCGGCCCGCAACTATTACACAGCCATGAAAAAGAAGTACCTGGAGACCGGCGACAAACGGGTGCTGGCGCGTGAGTTTTGCCTGGACGATCCAGCCTATCGAGACCTGGTGCGGAAGGAACTGAAGCGGTCAACGGAACCCTGGGTTCCTTTTTCACCAACCTCCTACTACGTCTTCGAGGAACCTTCCCTGACCTGTTACGGAGACGCAGTTGACATCTGCTTTTCACCCCACACGCTGCGCGCCTTGCGAAAGTGGCTGCAGGAGGTTTACGGAGGTCTCGACCGTCTGAACCGGCAATGGGGCACCGGATTCCAGGAGTGGGATTCCGTGATCCCGGACGATGCCCCGGAAGCTCAGAAGCGCGGGAACTACGCATCCTGGGCTGACCATCGCACCTACATGGAAAAGACTTACGCAGATACCTTTGCTTATGTACTCAATAAACTACGCCAACTAGATCCCGAAAGTATCCTACTCAATTCCGGCACCCAAATTTCCGGGTCTCACAATGGTTGCGATTACAGCCGGATCAACCACTACACCAGGCACCTGAACGCCTATGACGATGGGAACCAATTGGACTTCCATCGCTGCTTCAACCCCGATCTGAAAATTTCCGGCGGGTCGGGCTACGGGGTCTTGGGCAAGGATGTGT
>JBGPHY010000184.1:0-9298 GCA_041484625.1 Terriglobia bacterium
CATTAACGCGGTGCTTCCGCCATTGAGTGTTGCTGGGATGAGCGTAAGATTTTATGGCACAGTATCTTACAGCCGATTTTAACGTCACTAGTTCTGGTTTGTTCAAAATCGGACATAACTGCATTCATCAGAAGAAGATGCGAGCGAGCCAGCAACATTAGACAGAGGAAGCACCCCAGAGACCTTTACGGGATGGCATCGCCAAGGCTTTAAATTACTCTGGCGGTGGAAATCCCGACCCATCGGCAGACCGCGGATTCCCAAAAATCTTCGTCAACTCATTCTGACCATGGCCCGGGACAATCCGACCTGGGGGCAAGCCCGCATCGCAGCGGAGCTCCGCTTGAAGCCGGGAATTCAGGTGTCTCCTCGGACCGTTCAGAAATATCTGCTGGAGGATCCGAAGGGTGGCCGACGCCAGACGGTTCCATCCCAACGCTGGATGACTTTCGTCCGCAATCATGCCAAAGTGATGGTGGCCTCGGACTTTTTCGTCTCGGTGACCGTACGCTTTCGAATCATTTATGGGCTGGTCATCATGGAGGTAGGAACACGGCGTCTCGTCCACTTCAATGTGACTTCCCATCCCACGGCGGCCTGGACCTTGCAGCAGTTTCGAGAAGCCATTGACAACGAAGCGGGGACCCGCTTTCTGATCCATGATCGGGATCAGATTTACTCTCAGGAGCTGGATCGATTGATAGAGGATTGGGGAGTGAAAGTTTTGAAAACACCCTTCCGTTCGCCCCAGGCCAATTCCTATTGCGAACGCCTGATTGGCAGCCTGCGGCGGGGTTGTCTGGATTTCCTGATTCCGCTCAGTGAGAGTCATCTCAGAAGGATGGTGAAGGATTGGCAGATCCATAATAACCAAGCACGCCCACATTCGAGCCTGGGACCTGGGCTCCCAGAGCCGAGGCCAGGCCTTCCGGTGCCACTGCAAGAACAACGACATCAAATTCTCACGGGGTATCAAGTGAGAGCCAAGCCGATTCTAGGCGGCCTCCAGCACGAGTACCAGCTGGAGAAGATCGCTGCCTGAAATTGGATCATAGGTAGAGACACTCTTTCACCAGTCCACGGATGTCTTCGAAAGCTACCTCAATCAAACAGTCAGTCCTATTCTGGAGTTGACTGCCATAGGGCATATCGGTATGTATGAGTTGCCTAAAGAGCCCGGCCAGATCCGGGAACGAATCCGGCGGTACCAACGAAAGCTTCGAGCAGAGAAGAGCCGGTCAGGTAGGATCCATGATGGGGCAGGCAAACGCTATCTTCTCGGTCCGCTATTTTTGCTGCTGGGTGATCTCGACCGTGCGCTGAACTGTTTTCGTTGGTTGGAAGCGGAATTTCCGGATGATGGCGGTGAACCAGGCCATCATCTGTGCTGGGCGCTAGCTCTCTACCGTGGCGGAGACCAGGAAGCCGCTGCCCGCAAGCTTCGACAAACCAGGCTGGTGAACCTCTATCTGATTCCCCATCGGCTGGGGCAAAAGGCAGTAAGAATCGAGAGGTGGCATGGCTCCAGCGACGCGGAGCCAGGGTATCTGGAGGAGATCCCCTTTGAATTTTTCTCTTGGTGGGACGAGGAGGCGCGGCAGTGGGCTGCGGAACTTTATCACTCCCCGCCGATGAGGCTTGTCTTATCTCAATATATTGAGATCCACCGAGAACTGGTGCATCTGCCCCCCGGTCCCCGACGCACGCGATTAGTAACCGAGGCCTCTTCCTTAAGAAAGTAATGGACCTCGTATGATCAACGACGCCATCGCTTGCAGTCTCTCCTTTTGTCGCTAATTGCACTTGCCCACGCCCGCTATAGGCTCGCTGAACATTGAGACTTGGCACTCAACCAACACGCATAATTTCTGCGCAGCACAGCTGGCTGACTCCTCCCGAATCGTTCAGGCCCTGCGGAATAGTGCTCCTTGTTGCCGCGGCAACAGGAAGCGCTCTTCCACCAGCGACGCCAGGGAATCCAGTTCGGCGAATGAAAAGTGGGGGAGTGAATTGTCTATCCGCCGGTCGGCAACGATAGCGAGTATCTGTTGCAGTGAAGGGATTCGTTGCTGCCTCAAGGTCTCTCGGCTGGTAACCACGATTTTCGGGAAAGGTTCCCAGCTGTAGCCTTCCGCTAAAAGGAGGTCTGCGGACTGAACATACTGATCACACATGTGCCCGAGGGAGAGAGACGCAGCATCGTCAGTAACCAGACCGATCTGGTTCCGGCCAGACATCAAGGTCGTAACAGCTCCAGCACGTTTGTGCTTCCAAGTGTCTTTCCCTTTGACATCCAAGTCAAACCCTTGATGACAATGTTTGGCCGTGGCAATGCGATATCCTCTGCGGGTTAATGCTGAAACTAGCCTCACGATGCAACGAGTTTTCCCAGCATTGGAATAGCCTACCACTGTCACGATTGGGAGTTTAGCCATAGTCATAGCCTCCTGATCTTTTGAAGCAGGAGACGCACGTTCCCTACTTCAAAACTTGTGTGTCATTAGGTTTTAGAATGATTATTGGTGGTTATCCCCCCATCCAATATCCACAACCCAAAACCCAAGTCAAACACACATTATACACGGGGGCCTAATTAATAGTGCATAGTGTGGGAGCACGGACAGGATGCGGCAGGATGCCTGGCAGGGTGTCCGTCCACTAGGGTAACTAACATTTTTTCCTGAACAACGATCTGTTCAAACTCGAGACTCAAGCCAGTTTGTGACTTAAGTCACTGTCTTTTCTTTTGGCAAGAGTATGTTTCAGCTCATCGGCATATCATGCTAAAACGGGTATGCTGGGAGGGAATTACTTGCGTGAGCACGCTGCAACCTGACCGGCACCCACTTGAGGTCAAGAGTTTAGAATGCATCGGAAATTGGGGGTGGGAGTCAAGTTCCTGGATGAGCTGAAGGCGACCTTTCAAAATTGCAGAGGGTTCGCTTCAGGAGTGCAAAAGCACTCAGTGACGACCGGAGGCGTATGAAGAAGAACCTCTATATAGGGCTATCCATCCTGATTGTTTTGCTCACTGCAGATGGGATTGCTTGGAGAATTCGGATGAGCAAGGGTCGGGCAAATCAAGATTCCCAGGCGAAGGCGCTTTTTGAAAGGAACTGCGTTGTTTGCCACGGGATGACAGGTGATGGGAAAGGTGAGGCTGCCTATCTCCTTTATCCCAAACCCAGAAATTTCAGGGCGGGCAAGTTCAGGTTGGTGACTTCGCAAAACCTCCAACCCACCCGGGACGATCTCTTCCGAACGATCTCCAATGGCATGCCCGGAACGGCCATGCCCTCCTGGGGCCATTTGTCTGAAAGGGACCGATGGGCGCTGGCCGATTATGTACTGAAGCTCAATAAGGACGGATGGTACGATCGGGGTATCCAGTTGAACTACTCACTGGCAGAGGCAAGGAAGTATGCGGCAGAAATGACCGAACCCGGCGAGGCGATTCCTATTCCACCCGAGCCTGCCTCTACACCGGAAGGACTGGAACAGGGTCGAAAATATTACGGCACGGCCTGTGCCAAGTGCCATGGAGAAAAGGGAGAAGGCAAGCGTGACCCTACCTGGCGAACGGCTGAGGGCTTTCCCACCTCATCGCGCAACCTCCTTCGTGGTGTTTTCAAGGGTGGGCGCGACGGGAAGCAACTCTACCTGCGGTTCTCTACCGGGTTGCCCGGCACGCCCATGCCCAGCGGGGAATTGGCCGGGGACCAGGTTTGGCGCGTGGTCCAATATATCCAGAGTCTGTCCAACCCCGCCGAGCAGGACCGAAACACAATCCGGCCAGCCGGACTCGTGGCCAAACGAATGCAGGACCTTCCCCCTGGTCCAGAGGACACACGTTGGCAGGACATTCCAGAGGTTTACGTTCCGCTTATGCCGCTCTGGTGGCGCGATGGCTATATTAATGGAGTTCGAGTCAAGACCGCCCACAATGATCAGCGCCTGGCATTCCGCCTGGAATGGAACAACGCCACCCGGGACGATGAAGGGGTGCGACAGCAAAGCTTCCCGGAGGGGGCCGCGATTCAGTTGACGGCGAGTGTTTTGCCGCCTTTATTTGCTATGGGTGCGGCCAATGAGGTAGTTAACATCTGGCACTGGAAAGCTCTGTGGGATGAGGACCTGAGGGGCTTTCACGACGTTGCTCAGGCCTTTCCCAATCTGGTCAGCGACGCCTACTTCGGCTCAAAAAAAGGGTGGAAGTCCGGCCCACACGAGGACAGTACATTCATTCCAGCGCGCCAGCTCAACAATCCCGTCGCCCGGCAGCGACACAGCAGTGTTGAAAAAGCCAATGCAGCAGGTTTTGGAAGCTACACGGCCCAATCTCCTGAGGATCAGAACGTGGATGGTTCTTCCAATTGGAAGGAGGGCGTCTGGCGGGTGCAGTTCGTTCGCGACTTAGGAGCAACCAACCGCAACGATGTGCCACTGGGTGTGGGAGAAAAGGTCTCCGTTGCCTTTGCGATCTGGGACGGGAGCGTGGCTGACCGGAACGGTCAGAAGACGGTCAGCATCTGGAATACTCTTCGGTTGGAACCCTAGGAGAAGGCTATGGTGATCAACGACAAGACAAGTGAAGACTCGGGTTCAGAAAACAACAGCGCGAAGAATTTGACAATTAACCAGCCGAACCGGCGTGAATTCCTAAAAGGATTGGGGGCAGCCAGCGCCACAGCGGCGCTCAATCTTTGGTCATTCAGTTGTGGTCGTGGCTCTGGCCCTGAAGCCATAAAGAACCCTCTCAGCTACTATCCGAAACGGGATTGGGAGCAGATTTACCGCGATCAGTACCGCTTCGACAGGAGCTTCACCTGGGTGTGCGCGCCCAACGATACCCACATGTGCCGGATGCGGGCCTTCGTTCGAAATGGAGTCATCATCCGGAGCGAGCAGAATTACGACCATGGTCGTTACAAGGACCTCTACGGCAATCAGGCATCCGTAGCTTGGAATCCTCGAGGCTGCTTAAAGGGCTATACCTTCCACCGCCGGGTTTATGGTCCCTACCGACTGAAAGGTCCGGTCATTCGCAAAGGTTGGAAAGAGTGGGCTGACGACGGGTTTCCTTCCCTCTCGGATCATCCTGAACTGCGCAGCAAGTATCGGTTCGACGATCGCGGCAATGACACGTTCGTGCGAGTGAACTGGGACGAAGCCACGCGCTATGCAGCGATGGGTTTGATGGCTATTGCTCAGACTTACAGTGGCGCTGCAGGCCGGGAACGCTTCAAAAAAGACGGTTACACGGACGAAATGCTGGAACATTGGAAAGAAGCCGGCACCCGCACGATGAAGATTGGCTCATCCTTGCCGGTACATGGTGTGATCGGCAAATTCGGTCTTTTCCGCTTTGCCAATATGATGGCTTTGATTGATCACCATGTCCGCCAAGTACCTCCCGAGCAGGCGCTCGGTGCACGCGAATGGACTGAGTACACTTGGCGCGGCGATCAGGCTCCGGGCCAACCGTTCGTGCATGGGCTGCAGACCTCGGACTGTGACTTCAACGACGTACGCCACACACGCCTGCATATTCAGGTGGGCAAGAATCTAATTGAGAACAAGATGCCCGAGTCCCACTGGATGACGGAGGTGATCGAGCGCGGCGGCAAGATCGTCAACATCGCACCCGAATACAACTGCCCAGCCACCAAGGCCAATTACTTCATCCCCGTTCGACCCGGCCTTTCGGACACAGCAATCTTTCTTTACTTGTCGAAGTACCTGATGGATGAGAAGCTCTACGATGCCGACTTCGTGCGACGCTTTACTGATCTGCCACTGCTGGTGCGCACAGATACGCTCAAGCGGCTAAAGCCCGAAGACATTTTCCACAACTATCAAATGCCCAGTTTGGCTGAGGGGCCGAGCTACCAGATCCAGGGCTTGACTGACGAACAACGCCAACGGGTCGGGGATTTCGTGGTCTATGATGAAAAATCGGGCAGCATGAAAGCCCTCACCCGGGATGACGTCGGCGACCGGCTCACTGCTAATGGAATAGAACCTGCCATCGAGTGGAAAGGGACCATCAAGACCACGGACGGACGGCAAGTGGAGGTGATGACCGCTTTCGCACTTTACCTCATTCATTTGAAGGACTATGACCTCGACACTGTCAGCCAGATCACCAGCGCTGACAAAGAGCTGATCCGCCAGCTCGCCAAAGATATCGCCACCATCAAGCCCGTCGCCATCCATCATGGAGAAGGAATTAATCACTACTTTCACGCCACGCTCCACAATCGTGCAGTCCATTTGCCGTTGATGCTCACCGGCAACATCGGCCAGCATGGAGCGGGAGTTTTCACCTGGGCGGGCAATTACAAGGGTGCAGTTTTTCAGAGTTCGAATTGGTCCGGTGCAGGAGCGGGCGCATACAAGGCTGAAGACCCGTTCAACCCGTTGCTCGACGCGAAGGCTAAGATTGGCCATGAGAACATTCGCCATACAACGTGGGGCGAAGAGGTGGGTTACTGGGGCGCCGGGGACCGGCCGCTCATCGTGGACACGCCCAAGGGGCGCAAGGTCTTTACCGGCAAGACTCATATGCCGACGCCCACCAAGTTGTTCTGGTACAACAACGCTAATCTGATCAATCAAGCCAAATGGGTTTATCACCTGGTGCGTAATGTCAATCCCAAAGTCGACATGATTGTAGATCAGCAGATCGAATGGACGGGTTCAGCCGAATATGCAGACCTTGTCCTTCCGGCCAATGCCTGGGTGGAAAGTCAGACGCTCGAAGCCGGCAGCTCCTGTTCGAATCCTTTCCTGTCAATTTGGGGCGGTACCCAGTACGAGGCCACCCGCGTTATCGCGCCCCTGTACGACTCTTTGGATGATGGGATGATCTTCGCCAAGGTGGCGGAAAAACTCACCCAATTAACCGGCGATCAGCACTTCCGCGACTATTGGAAATTTGTCCTCTCAGGTCAAACGGAGGTCTATCTCGATCGCGTTTTCGCTTCCTGCACGACGACGCGCACCAAAGATGGGAGAAGTTATACAGTCAAGGAGGTGATGGAAGGAGCTTACGGTAACGAACCAGGAACGGTTCTGATGCTTTATCGAACCTATCCTCGGGTTCCCTTTTACGAGCAGATTCATGACTCGATTCCATTTTATACCGATACGGGACGACTCAATTCCTATTGTGACATTCCGGAGGCCATCGAGTACGGAGAGAACTTCATCGTGCATCGAGAAGGGCCGGAAGCAACTCCCTATTTGCCCAATGTCATCGTTTCGTCCAATCCTTACATCCGGCCCAATGATTATGGCATCCCGCAGGGTGCGATGGACGCAGATCTGCGCCAGGTCCGCAACATCAAGATGCCCTGGAGCCGGGTGAAACAGACTAAGAACCCTCTTTGGGAACAAGGCTTCCGACTTTTCTGCACGACTCCGAAAAGCCGTCATACAGTCCACTCATCCTGGAGTGTGGTGGATTGGAACTGGCTCTGGGCGGACAACTTCGGCGATCCCTTTCGCAAGGACAAGCGCGCGCCGGGTGTGGGTGATCGTGAGATTATGATGAACCCAGAGATGGCCAAGTCCCTTGGCATCCAGGATGGTGATTATGTTTATGTCGACGCCAATCCGACAGATCGTCCGTTCGTAGGTTGGCAAAAAGACCCGGTTCGTTACAAGGCCTTTCGATGCATGGTTCGCGTTAAGTTCAACCCGGGGTTGCCGCTTAATTTCACCGTCATGAAGCACACGGGCTGGATTGCGACCGAGCGTACTGTGAAAGCACACGAAACACGCCCGGATGGACGCGCTCTTTCCGAAGAGACCGGTTACCAAGCAAGCTATCGCTACGGCAGCCATCAATCAATCACTCGCGCCTGGATGATGCCGATGCATCAGACGGATCATTTGTTCCACAAGAAAGTCGGCGGGATGGGATTCTTGTTTGGCTTCGACGATGACAACCATGCCATCAACAGCGCGCCCAAGGAGACACTGGTTCGGATCACCAAGGCTGAAGATGGCGGGCTTGGGGGCAAAGGTGCGTGGGGGCCTGGAACAACGGGCCATACCCCCGGCAACGAGAGCCCAGACTGTCAACAGTATCTCGTAGGGGGGTTCGTGCGGGTGAAGAAATTATGATTGAAGAGAAAAAAGTTCTGCACGGGCGAGACAAGGATCCGGAAACCGACGACCCGATGGAATTAGTGATGCACAGTTTTCCAGGGACAGATCCCATGGTCATGGCCCGATGCATCATCGAGGAGTACGCGCTTCTAGGATTGGACGATGAGGAGATTCTGGAACTTTTCCGGCAGCCTATCTACCAAACCCATGAGCTGTACCGAGAGCGTGGGGAGTCCTGGGTCCGCGAGTTGATTCAAAACGTACTCAGCCAAACCAGGCGTTTGCACGTGTCGATCAAACACTTTGACCCTAAGGGAGGCTGCGATGGCTGAGGTCTACAATTGGCAGCTTGGGCGGAAGATGGAATACCCTTACGAGGAGTCTCATCCCAAACGCCAGTTTGCCTTCGTCTTCAACATCAACCGCTGCATTGGCTGCCAAACCTGCACGATGGCTTGCAAGTCGACATGGACTTTCTCTCGTGGGCAGGAACACATGTGGTGGAACAATGTCGAAACTAAGCCTTACGGTGGTTACCCGCACTTTTGGGATCAAAAGATCTTGGCATTATTGGAAAAGGCCAATCCGGAGGGACAGGTCTGGGATGCGACCAAACGCAACGACAAGTCGCCCTATGGCGTCTTTGAGGGCAAGACCATCTTTGAGGCCGTTTCTTCTAAGCAGAACCCGGAGGGTGATATACCCGTGGAGACCTCCTTGCGAGTGCTTGGCTATTTGCCTGCCGAAGAAGACTGGGACGCACCCAATATTTATGAGGATACTGCCCGCCGTCCGCGAGAGCAAAACCGATCCTGGGAAGGGCAAGGGGCATCGCTACCAGAGCACAACACTTGGTTCTTCCACTTACAGCGGATCTGCAATCACTGTACTTACCCGGGTTGCTTGGCGGCTTGCCCGCGTCAGGCGATCTATAAGCGGCCCGAAGATGGCGTGGTCCTGATCGACCAGAGTCGATGTCGCGGTTATCGCAAATGCGTTGAGGCCTGCCCTTACAAAAAGTCCCTCTATCGGGGGACGACTCGCACTTCGGAAAAATGTGTGGCTTGCTTCCCTCGGCTCGAAGGCAAAGACTCCATCGTCACACCTGATGGCATGCCCATCGAGACTCGCTGCATGAGTGCCTGCGTGGGAAAGATCAGAATGCAGGGTTTCGTCAAAATCG
>JBGPHY010000185.1:0-9295 GCA_041484625.1 Terriglobia bacterium
AAACATAGACAGAGAAAGCGAGGGCAGAACCCAGGTATAGTGTTATTAGTCTTAACCGAGTGCGATAGAAATATATGAGCGGGAGAAAGGCAGCCACCAGCCAGAGAAATGGAGGCCATTGAAGGTAGGAGACAAACGAAAACCCGACGATTCCCAATAGACTCCCTCCAATGTTGATCGAATACGCCACAAGGGGTCGCTGTCGATTGAAGAGTTCCCCAAGCTTCGTGCAAAGCGTCGCGAATACAACCACCACCAGAAAAAAAAGGGAAACCATCACGACAATTGCTTTCACGGTCTGAAGAATAGAAGGCACGGAGTGGTTGGCATGGTCGCCAAAAGCAACCCCCAGCAGAAAGTATTGGCGCGGGTCCACAAAGATGACGTGGGTGATCCCAAGACCAGCAGCACCGGCAATGGTGATACAGAGGTAACATAGAAACCGGGGAAACCATGGAAACCACATATCGGTTTTGTGCTGCATTAGAAAGCCTAACCCAAAACCCAGATACGCGGCCATGAGAGTCAGATTCTTGAAGTACGCAAAGATCCTGACCTCTGCAGACAACCAACGTATGATGACCAGTTCCAGAAACAGAGAAATGAAACTGAGGACCAGCAGTTCCCACTTGCTCCTCATTGCCTTAATTGCTCCTCTTGGTCGATGGGATACACCAGTTTAACTTGACCTGCGAATGAACCCAACTGGAGTTACTTGCGTTATCGGCGCCTTCTCTCGGATTCATGAGCACGCCCTGTTACGTCAGGATGATGGAACGGACCAAGGAAGAGCATTTCCAATCCGCCTACAATGCGGGTTCAGGTGCGAGGAACAAATAGTGAAATCTCGCAATCAACAAGATCGAAGGGGCGGGATGGAGATCTCGGCGGGGACAGCTTAGTAGATTCTGTTGGAGCCAAGGACTCTACACCAGGAGCTGCCGGAATTCAAACCGGCGGAGTCTACGTTGTCAACTCTTCAGATACTCAAACGCTTCAATCACTTCAAAGGGGGACATGACTCGCGAGAGCGGTTCACCGATCTGCTGGATTCGGCTCTCTTCCAAATTCCCCAGGAACTGACTGGCCATTTGAAGGTAATTGATTTTCTCCGGATTGAGTCCTGCAATCCGGACGCAAGTGGCATCCACTGCCACCGGGTCGTCGCCCATTACCAGCACCCCGCACCGCTTTGCTTTTCCCTGGATGGGACCGTTCCCCTCCATGCACACAACTCCATCAGCGATGACAAAGTGGGGACAGACGGTGCTGCTGATGTCGACGATACTCTCGTGGATTCCCCGCCAATGCAGAAAATTCTTAGGCCAGCCATAATGGACTCCCGGCATGATGCCAAAGAGATTTTTTAGAGACAGGGTCATGCCTGCCCAGTGGTGAGTCTTGATCTTTGGCATCGAGACCAGAAGATCACACCGCAGGACCGATGCAGGAAAAAAGAGAGAGTCCACCCCCATGTAGCGACTGCTGAGGCTGATGCATTGCGTCTCGTCCAGATTCAAATCAACGAACTCAGTACCGGTAGCCTTCAAGTGGGGTAACAAGCCGGAGGACAGCAAGAGTCCATCTGTATCTCGTCGGTGCCCCGGCCCCTCTGCAACGACGACCTCAGCGGCACCTTGCCGTCGAAAAGCCTCAATGGCTGCACCAATGAGTGCCGGGTGCGTATTGATGACCGTATCTCTCTCATATTCGACGAGATTCGGTTTCAGCAATACCCGTTTCCCTTTTACGACCAGGGAATAGGATTTGAGTCCATCAATGATCAAGGAGACGAGGTCGACGTCGTAACTGCCGGCCCGGAGAATGACCACTTGAGACTGTGGTGCTTTTCGGTACGCCGCCGCCTTCCACAGCTTCGGACGGCTGCAAGAGGAGGCTGCGGAGGCCAGGCCCAGCGCTGCGGCAGACTTGAGGAATTCACGCCGATGCATACTGAAAGACATTCCTTCCTTGGCTGGCACTGATTACCAGCAAAGCCAGGGCTTTGGTCCTCAGGTCCCCGAAAAAACCGGTTTCGTGGTAGAGGTTTTCGAGCCGTGTAAGCAAGGACCTCCACTCTTGCTGGTAGAGGTCAAGACACAGGATTGCGAAACAGAGGGCCAGCGCCGAGGACTCTTGCTCTGCAGCCGCCCCCAGGTAGTGAAGGCTTTGCTGGTTCTCCGGCCGCGATGGGTACTTCTGCAAGGCAATCAATGCCAGTGCCGTGGTCAACGGATAAGGGCGGAGATCCTCGCCAAGCACATGAGCGTTGCCATAGTTCCAGCCACCGCCGCGACACATTCGATCATAGACCATCCGTTCGCCTTCGGCCAGACAGCCGGTCAATGCCGGCCTCCGCACAGCGCCTTTCACAAGATTGAGGAAAAACAGGGACAAGCAGGTCGGCTCGACCCACTTGGCGGTCTCTGGGTTCCACCCCCAACCACCCAGGCGCCGGTCGACGTTTAAGGAGTTGCCCCACCCTATCCGTTCTCTGAGCCGGGTGAGCCAATCGACCTTCATCCTGGAAAAGGAATCCACCAGAAATTGGGCAGCCTGTTGAGTCTGTTGGTTCTCTCCCTCACACTCTTGTATTGCTGTACCTGCAAGCGCCGTCACCCAGGCTGCCGGTTCCCGGCTGACCAGATTGACGGGCCATCCGCCGGTCCCCCCCTGGAAGAGCTTTAAGAAGCCGATGCCTTTATCAATGGCGGAGTGGTTATTGGGAGTACACCCAAGCGCCAACAGAGAGAAGGCCGTTGGTTCCAGGGCGCTTCGCTTCCCTGTAAAGTAACCCCAACCCCCGTCAGGGTTCTGGTTGACCGTGAGAGACTTAAGAAGGTCTTCTTGCATGGATCCCCACACCTCTATTCGGCAAGGGCGAAAAAAAGGCTAAGAAAAATGAAGAGTTTAACCGATGGAATTGTAGCATGTACCCGCATCGGGCCTTGGCCCGGTTGTCTTGAAAACTGTTATTGCATGGAGGTTGGCTATGGAGTCTCGCTTGGTGATTGGATTGCTTTTGGTGTCTGTACTCTGTGGTCTGTGGGCAGTCATGTATGCCCGCCGGTCTTATGAAAACACCAAAAAGATCCTGGAGAAACTGGGGAAATAACAGTCAGGTAAGGGATAAGAACAATTGTTACGATTGGAAGTCCGAGGTGTGTATCTCCCAAGGAGAATCACCGCTGGGGGGGGTGCCACCCAAGCGTATTTCTCACCGCCCCTCGCCGCCAAGGAAACGGCGGTCTGAGGGGCTACGAAACCCTGTCAATACTCCTTCATCACCCGGCAATCGCCGTGTCTTGACAAACGACCTGTCAACTTCTTGTTGTCTGTTGGAATCGCGGTCTAGGATCTGAAGCTCTGAATGGCCTTGGCCTCGTCGTCGAAGACTTCGAAGACTGTTAGGAGCTTTGTGATTGAGAGTAGATCATGGACCTTCTTGGTGAGGTGGAGGAGTCTCAATTTCCCGCCCTGGTTTCGGGACGTGGTAAAACTGCTGACCAGTTCTCCAATTCCGGAACTGTCAATGTAGGAGACCTCGGCGAGATTTAGCAGGATGTGTCTTTCGTTCTTCTGTTGAAGAGCCCGTACGGCGTCCCGCAAAATCACCGTGCCTTCTCCGATGGTGATTCGGCCACTCAGGTCAATGATATTCACGCCCTCCACCTTGCGGGTGTTTGCCTTGATGCTCACTCGCGTCCTCCTCCTTTGGTATTCCTAAATGTCCATGAAATCGCCCATTTAGCTAAGAAGCGGCTAGCTTCTTGACAAACCGTACTTCCGTGCCGCGCCAGGGGATGCGGATCAATGAGAAGTCATCCATGAACGACCGAACCAGAAAAATACCTCTCCCCGAAGATTTCAGCAGATTGGCAGGATCACACGGGTCGGGAAGGTGGCTCAAGTCGAACCCGTCTCCTTGATCCCAAACGTGGACTTCAAACCTCCCTCGATCGAACTCGTAGAGGATAGAGACCGCCTTGTTTATGTCGAACCGGTTCCCGTGCTGGATGGCGTTGGTCACAATCTCACGGACAGCCATCTGGATAAAATAGATCTGGTCCGTGTTGCAGCCCGCCAAAAGCGTCAGGTTGCCAGTAATGTTCTCGACCAGGTCAGTATATTCCAAACTGCTAAGAATCCTCAGCTCAACACGCGATTCCTTTGATTCCATCGGGGGAAGGGACAGCCCAAAGAATGACAAAGACGAATACGAGTAACATACGGTACATCCGTTTGTCAAGCAAAGCCTCATCGGCCCATGAATTCAGCCCTCCAACTTTGGATCAGCCCGCGTCGCGAGGTCGCACTCCAGGAGTAACCTTTTCCGGTTCTTATGAAAGAGGCAATACCGTTTCTGCACAATCTGAAATCCAGAAACCGCCAGCGTCTCCAGAATTTCCGTCTCCCGCTCGGCCGAGTGCATCAAGTAGATGCGTCCGTCGGTCGCCAGGAAGCGTTGAAAGGCATGAACCAGTTGGGCCAAGCCCAAGCCTACCTCGTGCCGGGCCAACGCTTTTTGAGGATTTGGATTTATCCGCCCTTGCCTTATTGCCCAAAAAGGAGGGTTGGCGCAAATCACATCAAACTGCAGGGGTGGTGGATCAAGCGGGAAAGCGCTGAAGTCCGACGGAACCAATTCGACAATGTTCCGATCGAGGACATGGATTTGGTTTTCCATTCCATACATATTCACATTCTTCCTCGCCAAATCGGCCAACTCGGGCTGCAATTCGACCCCCACGGCATAACGAAATGGGGAACGGTGGTAAGTCAGGATAGGGACGACACCTACTCCGGTTCCCAGGTCGAGCAACGTCTCATGGCGAGAGATGCGAATGAATTCTGCCAGGGCGATCGAGTCCGATGAAAAACGATAACCACGGCGGGGCTGGAAGAATGAGCTGGCCATTTCACCTCACTCCCACGCCGGCTGCAAAAAAGCTAAAAGGAATTGACAGGTCATGATTTTCTTATAGCATGAAACCCCGTGATTTGGCCGATAATGTCGTTACGGAAAGTGCCGGACGCGTCCTTTCTGGCGGCAGGGTTGGTTCCCACCGGCATTCCACATTTTCGTTTTTCGAGATTGCTTGATCTTATCCTCTCAACAATGCCGGGCAATCGCCAGGAGGTTACATGCCCAAGATCCATGCCTATCATGTCACGCCGTCAATTCCGGACAGACTCCGCTGTTTGGTCGACTTGGCCTACAATCTCCGCTGGGCCTGGGATCACGATACGATCGAGTTGTTTCGACGATTGGACCGGGATCTGTGGGAAAGCTCCGGACACAATCCTGTCTTGATGCTGGGCACAATTGACCAGGGGCGGCTGACGAAGATGGAAAGGAATGAGGCCTTTCTGGCTCAGATGGACCGGGTGTACCGGGACTTCACAGAGTACATGAAAGATTCGGGTTGGTTCGCAAAGGCATGCTCTGATGGTCATCAGACCCGTATCGCCTATTTCTCAGCGGAATTCGGACTGACGGAGTGCGTCCCCATTTACGCCGGAGGGCTGGGTTTCCTCGCCGGCGACCACCTCAAGTCGGCTAGTAACCTTGGCTTACCGCTGGTAGGAGTGGGACTGCTGTATCAGAAGGGATATTTCCGTCAGTACCTGAATGCGGACGGATGGCAACAGGAAACCAACCCTCAAAACGACTTCTACAATTTGCCCGTTCGCCCATTCAAGGATTCAGACGGCCGGACTCTGCAGGTGAGCTTCGATTTCCCGGGCCGCAAAGTGTCTGCCTCAATTTGGTGGGTTCAGGTTGGTCGTATCCCTCTCTATTTGCTGGATACCAACATCCCTAGCAATTTTGAGGAGGACCAGGACATCACCGACGAATTGTATGGGGGCGACCGGGAAATGCGGATCCGGCAGGAAATTGTCTTAGGGATTGGTGGAATGCGGGCCTTGAAGGCGCTGGGCATCCAACCGACTGTCTGCCACATGAATGAAGGCCATTCGGCGTTCCTGGCCCTGGAGCAGGCCCGGATTTTCATGGAGAAACACGGTGTCACTTACAAAGAAGCCCGGCAGGCTACTTGCGCCGGAAACCTCTTCACGACCCACACTCCTGTGGCAGCCGGCTTTGACATCTTCGATCCCGGTTTAATGCGGAAATACTTCGAACCTTATGCGGCTCGGCTCGGTGTGCCCTTCGATCATTTCCTGGCCTTTGGCCGCTATGATCCGTATGACCCGAACGAGTCGTTCAACATGGCGGTCCTGGCTTCCAAACACAGCTCCTACACCAACGGAGTCAGCCAACTTCACGGCAAGGTGACTCGGCAGATGGTGCGCAAAGTCTGGCAGGATTTCCCCGAGCACGAGGTCCCGGTCAGTCATGTGACCAACGGGATCCATACTCGATCCTGGATCTCCAGCGAGATGGCCGAGCTGTTGAGCCGGTATCTCGGACCCCAGTGGTATGAGGATCCCACTGCCACTGATGTCTGGGAGCGGATCGACCAGATTCCGGACGAAGAATTGTGGCGCACTCATGAACGACGCAAGGAGCGCATGATCGGCTACACCCGTCGGCGATTGGCCGAGCAGTTGAAGAAGCGGGGAGCCTCGGAATCCGAGGTGTTGATGGCCGGAAGTGTCTTGAATTCCGAGTCTCTGACTATCGGCTTTGCGCGTCGCTTTGCCACCTATAAGCGTGCTAATTTGATCCTGCGAGACGTCGATCGCATCAAGCGAATCTTGACCCGGGAAGACCGGTCAGTGCAGATCCTTTTTGCCGGGAAAGCCCATCCTCGGGATGATGCGGGCAAGGACTTTATCCGCCAGATCATACACTTTGCCAGGGACGAGCAGGTCCGGCGCCGCATCGTCTTCCTCGAAGACTACGACATGGCCATGACGCGCTACTTGGTCCAGGGGGTGGATGTCTGGCTCAACACTCCGCGCCGCCCTCTGGAAGCCAGCGGAACCAGCGGGATGAAGGTTCTGGCAAACGGGGGGCTGAATCTATCGATCCTGGATGGGTGGTGGTGCGAAGGCTACGACCACCAGACCGGCTAGGCCATCGGTAATGGGGAAGAATACGACGACCACCAGTACCAGGACCGGGTGGAAAGCGATGCCCTCTACAACATCCTGGAACACGAGGTCATCCCCCTTTACTACACCCGGGGTGCCGACAATCTGCCGCAGGCGTGGATTGCCAAGATGAAGGCGTCAATGCGCAGGCTCTGTCCGGTATTCAATACGAACCGAATGGTGGCCGAGTACACCCAACGCTTCTACCTTCCTGCCTGCCAGCGCTATCGGAAGCTGATTGAGGACCGTGCGCGGCGGGCACGGAACTTGGTGGAATGGCGCCACCGGATGTGGCAGAACTGGAAACAGGTTCAAGTGCTGGAAGTCGACTCGCCTCAGACCGAAAACGTTTCGGTCGGATCCCAGATTCCCGTCAAAACCCGGATTCAACTCGGTGAGATCCTGCCGGCTGAAGTAAATGTTCAATTGTATCGCGGACAACTCGACGCCAACCGAGTCATTCAGGAAGGGACTGTGGTGAACATGCAGTTGGCAGGAAGCCTCGAAAAAGGCATCTATGCTTTCCAGGGAGAAATCCCATGCGAGCAGAGCGGACTGTGCGGGTTCACCGTCAGGGTAGTGCCGTTTCATCCGGATGCGATCATTCCATACGAACTGCCCCTGATCACCTGGGAGAAATAGGAAATCTGATCGATGGAGTGCTCACCAACGCTCGTCCTCGTTCTCGCCGTCCCACTTGGTAGTTGCCAAATCGAGAACGACGACGAGGACGACTTTCGAGACAGATGAACCCACTACCCTCAGTGCAGTCCTTCACTTTCAATCACAATCGAAGCCCCAAAGTTTTGAGAATTGCCTCGCGACGTGTGGTAGGATTAGAATTCTTCGTCCTGCATTTGCGGTGCGAAGCGGAAGGTGGAATCCTCGCGCAGGGTCGACGCATGTATAGTTTCAACACAATTTATTAAAGGAGAATAAGAATGACTTGTAAGGTAGGCATTAATGGTTTCGGTCGGATTGGACGTCTGGTTTTGCGGGCAATTAATCAGCGGCATCCTAAAGAAATCGAAGTCGTAGCAGTGAATGATCTGTTCGATGCGGCGACTAACGCACACTTGTTGAAATACGACTCAACCTACGGCCCTTACAGTGGGACCGTTGAGGTTCAGGATGGGCACCTGGTGGTCGACGGAAAGAAGATCACCGTCTCGGCGGAAAGGGACCCTGGCTCCATCAAATGGAAGGACCTGGGGGTCAGTATTGTCATCGAGTCGACAGGGTTATTTACCGACTGCAACAAGTCCCGTGTGCACATCACCTCCGGCGGTGCCAAGAAGGTCATCATTACCGCTCCAGCCAAGAATGAAGACATTACCGTGGTCCTGGGCGTTAATGACGACAAACTGGACCTCTCCAAGCACCACATGATCTCCAACGCCTCCTGCACCACCAACGGGCTGGCGCCGGTGGCCAAAGTGATGAACGACAAGTTTGGCATCCAGAAAGGGTTGCTGACTATAGTTCACGCCTACACCAACACCCAGAGATTACAGGACCTGGCGGCCAAGGACCTGCGTGACGCCCGCGCCGCCGGGCAGAACATCGTCCCCTCCGAGACCGGCGCTGCCAAGGCCGTCGGCCTGGTGATTCCCGAGTTGAAGGGCAAGTTCGGCGGAATGGCATTCCGGGTTCCCACGCCCACCGTCTCGGTCATCGATTTCACGGCCGTTCTTGACAAGGAAGCCAGCAAGGAGGAAATTCGGTCCGCTATGCTGGAGTACGCCAATGGCCGGATGAAAGGAATCCTGTTAGTCTCTGACGAACCACTGGTTTCCTCAGACCTGAAGGGCACCACTTACTCCTCGGTCTTCAGCTCTATGGATACGCTCGTTCTCGGAAATCTCGTGAAGATCGTAGCCTGGTACGACAACGAGTGGGGTTATGCCTGCCGGACCGCCGATCTGGCAGCCTTGATTGCCGGCAAACTGTAAGTCCTAACGGGACGCGGATGACGCGGATAGGGCGGATCCTTTCTGAGGGCCGCCCTTTTTTTGTGGTCCCTTTGACAAATCGTGGGGTTGATAAGAACGTTGCTGTGAAACCGCTGCTTGACCCGCTGCACTCCAGGCCACGGTTGAAGTCGCTTTTGCACAAAGCCGGCCTGGCCGAATCCGGAAGGAACGTGATGGAAGGGGAGAAACTACTTTGAACTTCGCCGCCATTGACTGGGTCATCGTTATTTCCTACCTGGGTTTTTCGCTGGGGATTGGCC
>JBGPHY010000186.1:0-9225 GCA_041484625.1 Terriglobia bacterium
CGGTTTGCCATACGGGAAGGCGGTCGGACGGTGGGAGCGGGGACGATTACCGACATCCTTCCATAGCAGGGAGAGGGCAGGAAGGGATCAAGACCAGGGGCTGGAAACCAGGAACACGGCCGGCGCCCACGGATGCAGGCTTGAATTGACCCCTTCATTTTAATGAGAGCAGGTTTGGGCCATTATGCGAGACATTGTAACCCTGTAGTGCACCAACTGCAAGAACCGGAATTACTCGACCACTAAGAACAAAAAGAAAACGACGGAACGGCTGGAATTCAAGAAATTCTGCCGGACTTGCAGAACGCACACAGTCCACCGCGAGACAAAGTAGGGTCCGGTATGTGTCGCCATGATAAGGCTTGCTGGAAGAGTCGGGTTTTCCGCTACGCATGGTCGGATACTTGAGCTGGAAAGACACAGGCCAGTAGCTCGAACTGGTAGAGCGCCGGTCTCCAAAACCGGATGTTGGGGGTTCGAATCCCTCCTGGCCTGCCATGTATCTTAGAATTGAATCCTCTTTCGGGAGGCTTTCCTTGTTAGAGAATTTCAAGTGGACTCATATTAAGAAGTTCTTCAGCGATGTCAGGCTGGAAATGAGAAAAGTGTCCTGGCCGGGAAGAAGAGAAGTCTATGGGACCACGGTAGTCGTCATCTGTGCCGTGTTCTTCTTTGGGATTTATCTTGGATTGGTCGATCTGATTCTGAAGCTGGGTGTGGACAGACTTTTTGGTCTATTCAAGTAGCCGGGGGCGAGGCAGTTTGGAGTACTGGGGTTCGAGGCGGCAAGTCAGGCAGTTTTAAAAGACAGGAACACCCATTCAGGGATGGCAAATGGCAAAAGAGTGGTTCATAGTTCATACCTATTCCGGCTTTGAGCGTAAAGTGGCCGAGAGCCTGAAAAGTCGAATCCAGGCGTTCGCGGTCGAGGAGGAATTTGGAGACATCCTAGTTCCCACCGAAGATGTAGTGGAAATGAAGGGTGGGAAACGGGTGACCAGTTCCAAGACGGCCTTCCCGGGATATGTCCTGGTCGAGATGGAGATGTCCGATCGAGCCTGGCACATTGTCAAGAACACTCCCCGGGTGACCGGGTTTGTCGGATCCGGCGTCAAGCCGTCTCCGCTGAGCCAGTAGGAAGTGGATCAAATTATCCATCACTAGGAAGCCACGGTCGAAAAACCGAAGATCCAGCTGACTTTCGAGCGAGGAGAAATGGTCAAGATCATCGAGGGTCCGTTCAACAATTTTACAGGTACAGTGGATGACTTGAATGAGGATCGGAATACTTTGAAAGTCATGGTCACGATCTTTGGGCGCCAGACACCGGTCGAACTGGATTTCCTCCAGGTGGAAAAGGGCTAGTCCCGGCGCCTCACTGGGCATTAATAAAAAATTCGTAGTTGGAGCTATGGTGAATGGCAAAGAAAATCACGGGGTATATCAAACTGCAGATTCCCGCGGGCAAGGCGACACCAGCCCCGCCGGTGGGTCCTGCACTGGGCCAGCACGGCGTTAACATCATGGATTTTTGTAAGGCTTTCAACGCAAAGACCTCCGCCAAGGATCAAGAGGGCTTGATCATACCGGTCGTGATCACGGTTTATGCCGATCGATCGTATTCGTTCATCACCAAGACTCCCCCTGCTTCCATACTGTTGAAGCGCGTTGCCGGGATCGCCAAGGGATCCGGTGAACCCAACAAGAACAAGGTGGGAAAAGTTACAGAGAAGCAAGTGGAGGAGATCGCCAAGTTGAAGCTGCCAGACCTCAATGCCAACGATTTGCAGGCCGCCGTCCAAATCGTCAAGGGAACAGCGCGCAGCATGGGGATTGATATTGTCAGTTAAGGAGCAGCCATGGGAAGAGTTGGGAAGCGTTTCAAGAAGGCTCAGGCGGAAATTCAAAATAAATCCTTTCGCCTGGAAGAGGCATTGCCGCTCGTCAAGAAGCTCGCGACTGCCAAGTTTGACGAGACTGTCGAAGTGGCTATGCGCCTGGGGGTAGACCCTAAACATGCTGACCAGATGGTTCGCGGCACGGTGATTCTGCCTCACGGCTTGGGCAAGAGCAAGAAGGTCTGCGTGATTGCAGGGGCCGACAAACAGAAGGAGGCCGAGGATGCCGGGGCCGAGCATGTCGGCGGCGATGAATTGGTCGCCAAGATTCAGGAGGGGTGGCTGGATTTTGACGCACTAATCGCCACTCCGGACATGATGAAGGCCGTCGGTAAACTAGGAAAAATCCTGGGACCTAAGGGCCTGATGCCGAATCCCAAGACCGGAACAGTGACCTTCGAGGTCTCAAAGGCCATACGGGAAGTCAAAGCAGGGAAGGTGGAGTTTCGAGTCGACAAGACTTCAATCATTCATACTCCTGTGGGCAAGGCCTCTTTCAATCAGGAGAAACTTTTCGAGAACGCCAAGACCTTGATCGACGCAGTGCTTAAGGCCAAGCCGGCTGCAGCTAAAGGGAAGTACGTGAGGAGCATTTTCATCTCTTCCACCATGGGGCCTGGGATCCGGGTCGACGTGGCATCGGTCGAGAAGTAAATCTTTCGGGAGTCTGAGAAATGAATCGGGAAGACAAGTTCAAGGAAATTGAAGCGCTGAATGAAGAGTTCAAGCGCGCCCAGAACCTCTTTCTGGCGGGTTTTCAAGGGATGACAGTCAGCCAGGATACCGAGCTGCGAAGGAATCTGCGGGCAACCGGTTCTCGGTACAAGGTGGTCAAGAACACTTTAGCCAGAAAAGCGGCCAAGGACACCCCCGTTGAGTCCTTGCAGGATAAGTTCAGCGGGACCACGGCCGTGGCTTACAATGACAAAGATCCGGTAGCTCTGGCCAAGGCCTTGACCGCCTTCGCCAAGAGCAATCCGATGTTTGTGTTTAAGGCTGGAATGGTGGAAGGCCGGGTTGTCAGTTTGAACGACTTGGAACAGATTGCCAATCTCCCTTCCAAAGAGGAACTCATTTCGAAGCTGATGTACCTGCTCAATTCCCAGGCCCAGCGTCTGGCCAGTGCAGTGGCCGGTGTTTCCAGGAACCTGGCGGTAGTTCTGAATCAAGCGGGCGAGGAAAAGAAATTCAAAGAGTAGCGATGGAATGCTGGGGATGCTCAGCAGTCGCGACGAGGTTCAGGCCAGTTTCCCGGCTCTGAACGAGTCTAGAAACCCTAGCTGGAAACTTTATGAGTGATAATCAGGAGGATGTGAATGTCTGAGAAAGTTCAGAAGATTCTGGAAGAGATTAAGGAACTCACATTGCTGGAGGCCTCGCAATTGGTCAAGGCGTTGGAAACGGCTTTTGGAGTTTCTGCGGCAGCGGCAGCTCCAGCTGCGGTCATGGGTGCTGCGGGTATGGGACCCGGTGCTGCTGCCCCGGTTGAAGAGAAAACTGAGTTCGCCGTGGTCCTGACTGCGATTGGCGCCAATAAGATCAACGTGATCAAGGCGGTCCGGGAAGTAACCAGCCTGGGTCTGAAGGAAGCCAAGGACTTGGTGGATGGAGCTCCGAAAACCGTAAAAGAGGGGGTCAGCAAGGACGAGGCCGAGAGTATCAAGAAGAAATTCTCTGAAGCTGGCGCCACAGTTGAGTTAAAATAACGTTAGGTTGCTCGATAAGCTATTGAAACCGGTTCTTAAAAGCTCAAAATGATTCGAGGGGGAAAGTGTGTCTTCCCCCATTTCTGTTTTTCTGCAGTCGCCCGATTTTCAGAACCAAATTTCATCACACCGATTGAGGTGTGCGTCCGGACCAGCCGGCGAGTCATTAAGGAGTCAACAGAGATGGCAGTCTCATCGAACGGGAATACCACGGAACGGCTCAATTTCTCCAAGATCCTCACTTCCATTCAAATCCCCAATCTGATCGAAGTCCAGCGGAAGTCCTATGAACGGTTTCTGCAGATGAATCTCCTGCCCAACGAGCGGGAAGACATCGGCCTGCAGGCCGTCTTCAATTCTGTATTTGCAATCTCCGATTTCCGCGGAGTTTCCTCGCTGGAGTTTGTGGACTACTCCATCGGGAACTGGGAATGTAAGTGTACCAATTTGAAAGGGCTGTCTCACCTTCGCAGCACCTGCAAGTCCTGCGGCAGAGTCATCGTGACCAACCCGTTCTCGATCGACGACATAGTTTGTCCCAAATGCGGCACTTACAACCGGAACGTCTCGAGTTTCTGCAACCGTTGCGGCGATCCGGTCAGCCTCAAGCTGAAACACGAAGTGTCCGAGTGCCAGGAGCGAGGCATGACATATGCCGCTCCCTTGAAGGTGACCATTCGCCTCACTATCTATGACAAGGACCCTGACACCGGGACAAAATCCATCCGGGACATCAAAGAACAGGAAGTCTACTTTGGAGAGATCCCGCTAATGACGGAGAACGGGACTTTCATTGTGAACGGCACCGAGCGGGTCATTGTCAGCCAGTTGCATCGCTCTCCGGGGGTGTTTTTTGAGACCGCCAATGCCAAGACTTATTTTCTGGGGAAGATCATCCCGTATCGTGGGTCCTGGGTGGAGTTTGAGTATGACCAGAAGAATATCCTTTACGTGCGAATTGACCGGAAACGCAAGTTCCTGGGCACCATATTCCTCAGGGCTCTCGGGCTGAAAAGTGACGAAGAACTACTCCGGGCTTTTTACGAGACCGATTCGATCCAGATTGTCGATAACCGGCTCTACTGGACGATGTCTGAAAACCTGGTGGGGATGAAAGTCTCCCATGACGTTGTGAATCCCAAGACCAAGGAGGTCATCTGCCACTCCGGCAAGAAGATCACTCACAGCGCTTACAACCTCATCACGAAGGCGCACATCACTCAGGTAGAAATGGCCCCCAACGATTTGGAGGGTTGCTTCACCGTTGCGGATATCGTGAACAAGGAGACGGGGGAGGTCTTGATTGAGGCCAACCAGGAACTGAAGCCCAACACCATTGCAGCCATGATGGAAGCCGGGGTGACTGAATTCTCCGTGTTCAATACCGAGCGGGATGACGTGGGCGTCGTTATCAGCCAGACCATGAAGAAGGACAGCATCAAGACCTCCCAGGAGGCTCTGATCGAGATCTACCGGAAACTCCGCCCAGGGGATCCCCCGACTCTGGAGACCGCTACCAACCTTTTTGAGGGGATGTTCTTTGACGCCCGGAAGTACGACTTCTCTCGGGTTGGGCGTCTCAAGTTCAACATCAAGCTGGACCTGAACACCCCCCTGGACAAGCGTACCCTCGAGCCGGATGATTTTTATGCAATCATCGCCTACCTGCTCAAATTGCGGAAGAATATCGGCAATGTGGACGACATAGACCACCTCGGTAACCGCCGGGTCCGGGCCGTGGGAGAACTCCTGGAGAATCAGTTCCGCATCGGATTGGTCCGCATGGAACGGGCCATCAAGGAGAAGATGTCAGTCTACCAGGAAATGTCGACGGCCATGCCGCACGATCTCATCAACGCTAAACCGGTCATGGCGGCGGTCAGGGAATTTTTCGGCTCCAGCCAGCTTTCCCAGTTCATGGATCAGACCAACCCGCTCTCCGAGATCACCCACAAGCGCCGTCTGTCGGCCCTGGGACCCGGAGGCCTGAGCCGGGAGAGGGCCGGGTTCGAGGTCCGTGACGTCCACACTACCCACTACGGGCGCATCTGCCCGATTGAAACCCCGGAAGGACCGAACATCGGGCTGATCTCCTCCCTCAGCTGCTATGCCCGGATCAACGACTTTGGCTTTATCGAAAGCCCCTACCGCAAGGTCAAGAACGGCAAAGTAGTGGATTACGTCACCATCTCCAATAGTGGCGACACGGACTTCAAGATCGGGGAACACCTGGAAAGGGCGGTTGTGGAGAATGAGAACAAGAGCCTGAAAGGTCGAAAGAAACGCTCGGCAGACTACGAACCCTATTCGTTCTATTTGACTGCCTGGGAAGAAGACAAATACATCATAGCCCAGGCGAACGTGGAACTGGACGAGGAAGGGAACTTCCAAGCCGAATTGGTCAACGCCCGGCAGGCGGGGAATTTTGTATTAAAGAACCGTGACGAGATCGACTACATCGATGTTTCCCCCAAGCAACTGGTCAGCGTAGCTGCATCACTGATTCCTTTCCTGGAGCACGACGACGCTAACCGTGCTTTGATGGGTTCCAACATGCAGCGCCAGGCCGTCCCCCTATTGAGGGCCGAGGCGCCCTATGTGGGAACCGGCATGGAAAAGGTCACGGCCCATGACTCCGGGGCTGTCGTGCTCTGCCGGAGAGATGGCGTAGTGGACAGTGTGGACTCGGAGCGCATCATTGTGCGTGTAGACACCGGCGACAGTGGGCAGTTGTCTCGCGAAGTGGGAGCTGACATCTACCAGATGAAGAAGTTCAAGCGTTCTAATCAGAACACTTGCATCAACCAGAAACCCATTGTCCGCAAAGGGGAACGGGTCAGGGCCGGACAGGTCTTGGCCGATGGACCCTGCACTGACTTGGGGGAACTGGCACTGGGGCGCAACGTCCTGGTGGCCTTCATGCCCTGGCGGGGGTACAACTTTGAAGATGCCATCCTGGTGAGCGAAAAGCTGGTCAAGGAGGATTACTACACTTCGATCCATATCGAGGAATTCGAGACTGAGGCCCG
Source organism: Terriglobia bacterium (assembly GCA_041484625.1). Lineage (GTDB taxonomy): Bacteria > Acidobacteriota > Terriglobia > Versatilivoradales > Versatilivoraceae > JBGPHY01. The sequence goes on from JBGPHY010000186.1 coordinate 6,634, forward strand.
GGACACCAAATTGGGCCCGGAGGAGATCACCCGCGACATCCCGAACGTGAGCGAGGGCTTTTTGAAGGAGCTGGACGAAAGCGGAATTATCCGGATCGGTGCTACGGTCAAGCCGGGAGATGTCCTGGTGGGGAAAGTGACCCCCAAAGGCGAGACCCAACTGACCACGGAGGAAAAGCTCCTCCGCGCCATCTTCGGCGAGAAGGCTGGGGATGTGCGGGATGCTTCGCTGGTTACGCCTCCTGGAATCGAAGGGGTTGTCGTAGACGTCAAGGTCTTCTCGCGAAAAGGGCAGGAGAAGGACGAGAGGGCCAGGTTCATTGAGAACGCTGAGATCGAGAAGCTGGAGAAAAACCTCAACGATGAAATCCGAATTCTGACCGATGAGCGCAACAAACGCCTCTGCCAGTTCCTGGAGGGACAGGTCCTGACTGCGGATCTGGTCAACGAAAGGACCGGAAGGCGCATCCTGACCAAGCGAACCACCTTGACCAAGGAAATCATCCAGCGCTTGAGCGCCAAGGATCTGGCTCGTGTCAAGGTCGGGCAGAAAGACCTGTCCATCTCTGAGCAGGTGCTGGAAATCGAAGAGATGACCGCCCGCCAAATCGACGTTCTGCAAAAGTTGCACGACGAGCGGATTGGCAAGCTGAAGAAGGGCGATGAACTGCCGCCGGGTGTCATCAAGCTGGTGAAGGTCTACGTGGCCATGAAGCGTAAGCTCTCGGTGGGCGACAAAATGGCCGGCCGGCATGGAAACAAAGGAGTCATCGCCCGGTTGCTTCCGGACGAGGACATGCCCTACCTGCCTGATGGGACTCCCGTGGAAATCGTCCTTAACCCACTGGGCGTTCCTTCCCGCATGAATGTCGGGCAAATCTTGGAGACTCACTTGGGTTGGGCCGCCAAGTCGCTGGGGCTTCTTTATGCAACCCCGGTGTTCGATGGGGCCACAGAGAAGGAAATCAAGAAGCAGTTGAACTCAGCCGGTCTCCCGACATCCGGCAAGAGTTATCTCCACGACGGATTGAGCGGGGAGCGCTTTGAACAGAAGGTGACCGTTGGGTATATTTACATGCTGAAGCTCTCCCACCTGGTAGATGACAAAATCCACGCTCGCTCCATTGGCCCCTACTCCCTGATTACCCAACAGCCATTGGGCGGAAAAGCCCAGTTCGGTGGTCAGCGCTTCGGAGAAATGGAAGTCTGGGCGCTGGAGGCTTATGGAGCCGCTCATATCCTGCAGGAACTGCTGACCGCCAAGGCCGACGATGTTTACGGCCGTGCCAAGATCTATGAAGCAATCGTCAAAGGGGAGGCGGCCATTGAACCTGGCCTCCCTGAGTCGTTTAATGTGTTGATCCGTGAATTGCAGAGTCTCTGCCTGGACGTTGAGCTTCTCAAGAAACCCCAGGTCAACTAGGGACGAGGGGCTGGAGACCAGCAGCCAGGAGTTGCCGCTCCGTCTTGGATCTCTCCCCGTCTGTGAGATTGATGAAGAATTGCTTTTTATTAGAGAGTAGCCATTAGGCGGGCGATTGCTACTTTCCCCCAGTCCTTAGTCTCTAGCCCCAACAGAGGAGGGTGCACCTTGTATCGACAGAATCCATACGAGCGGACCCATTTGACTGCTGAGTTTGACAGCGTCAGGATCAGTCTGGCTTCTCCCGACAAGATCCGTTCCTGGTCTCATGGCGAAGTCACCAAGCCCGAGACCATCAATTACCGAACCTTCAAGCCGGAGCGGGACGGCCTCTTTTGCGCCAAGATCTTTGGGCCGGTGACCGATTGGGAGTGCTTGTGCGGAAAGTACAAGCGCATGAAGCATCGCGGAGTGATATGCGACAAGTGCGGCGTGGAAGTCACTCTTTCGAAAGTCCGCCGGGAGCGGTTGGGCCGCATTGAACTGGCCAGCCCTTGTTCGCACGTGTGGTTCTTTAAGGGATTGCCCAGCCGGATTGGCCATTTACTCGACCTCAGCCTGCGGGAACTTGAGCGGATTCTGTATTTTGAAGCTTACGTAGTAATTGATCCCGGAGATGCTCCACTGAAAGAGAAAGAGACTCTGTCTGAGGAGAAATTCCGCCAGATGCAGCAGGAACACCCGGGCAAGTTCACAGCCTTGATGGGGGCCGAAGCCATCAAGCAACTGCTCAAGCAGATTGATATCGAGGAACTCTCCATCGAGCTTCGCCACAAGATGAAGAACGAGACCTCCCAGCAGAAAAAACTCAAGTACGCCAAGCGGCTCAAGGTAGTGGATGCCTTCCGCAAGTCGGGGAACAAGCCGGAATGGATGATTCTGGATGTCATCCCGGTGATCCCTCCCGAATTGCGCCCTCTGGTTCCACTGGACGGGGGCCGGTTTGCCACTTCGGACCTGAACGATCTCTACCGCCGGGTGATCAACCGCAACAATCGTTTGAAGAAACTCATCGAATTGCATGCCCCTGATGTGATCGTGCGCAACGAGAAGCGAATGCTCCAGGAGGCAGTGGATGCCTTGTTTGACAACGGGCGCCGCGGCCGGGTGTTGAGAGGCGCTAACAATCGGCCCCTCAAGTCCCTGTCAGACACCCTGAAAGGCAAACA
>JBGPHY010000187.1:0-9210 GCA_041484625.1 Terriglobia bacterium
GTTGGTCAATTCTTATAGACTGGCTTGGATCTTGGCTGAACTGAAAGGGGCGTTCGCATGCTCTTTGATCCGACTCACTCTGCTACTCTGACATTTCAATTGCGGAAGGCCTTTCGGCTCTTGAGAGCTGGACTGATTTTCCTTTTTCTCCTGGGGACCGCCACTGCTAATGCAGCAGTTCCCCGGATGGACACTGTCCTTTACGGAGTTTCCTACTATCATGAGTACATGCCATACGACCGCCTCGAAAAGGATGTCGAGTTGATGGAGAAGGCCGGCATTTCTGTCGTGCGGCTGGGCGAATCTACCTGGACCAGTTGGGAACCCCGAGAAGGAGAATTCGAGTTTGCCTGGATGGAGCGAATCCTCGATCGCCTTCACGCGGCTAGGATTCAGGTTATCCTGGGGACGCCAACATATTCCATCCCTCCCTGGTTGTTCAAGAAACACCCCGAAGTTCTGGCGGTCCGCCTCGGCAATGAGAAGAATGGTTTCGGTCTTCGTCAGAACATGGACATCACCAGTCCAACCTATCTTTTCTATTGCGAGCGGGTCATTCGACAGGTCGTGTCTCACTTCAAGGACCATCCTGCCATCATTGGTTACCAGATTGACAACGAGACCTCTGCCTATGGAACCGCAGGTCTGAACGTACAGACCGGTTTTGTGAACTATCTCAAGAAAAAGTTCAAAACCACCGCCGAACTGAACCGCTTATGGGGTTTCGTCTACTGGGGACAACTGGTGAATGATTGGGACGAATTTCCAGGTCGGGAGGGAATTGTTAATCCTGGCTACAAGCTGGAATGGGCTCGCTACCAACAGCAGCTTTGCACCGACTTCCTGGCTTGGCAAGCGAAGATTGTCAAAGAGTACAAGCGGCCGGATCAGTTTGTTACCCAGGATTTTTCAGGAGCGGGGAGACCCGATGTGAACGAGTGGGAGGTGGCCAAGTCACTCGACATTGTGGCGGCCAACAACTACCACGATGTGCAAGACGACCTGACGGGGGAGCCGAATGCGCTGGTGGGAGACTTCTTTCGTTCTCTCAAACACAACAACTATCTCCTCACTGAGACCAATGCTCAAAGCATAGGATGGGATTCCAAGACCCAGTTTCCACCCTATGATGGACAGTTGCGTTTGAATGTTTACAGCCACATTTCGAGCGGGGCCAACTTGGTGGCCTACTGGCATTGGCATTCGCTGCATTACGGACAGGAGACCTACTGGAAAGGTGTTCTCTCCCATGACTTGGAACCCAATCGGGCCTACGAGGAGGTCACCCGTATTGCCCATGAACTGAAACGCACGGGCCCGAAGTTGGTCAATTTGAAGAAAGAGAACAAAGTCGCCATCCTTTACAGTTCGGATTCTTACCATGGGATCGAGTTCATGCCCTTTAGTGACAGCGTCAATTACCGGACGGTCCTCAACCAATTCTATCGAACCCTCTATAATCTGAATGTGGGCGTGGACTTTGTGTTTCCGGAAAGCCCTAACCTCACGGACTACAAAGTGATTGTTGTGCCGCCGTTGTACGTGGCGAGCGATCCATTGTTGGAGAAGCTCTCTCGGTATGTCCAGGACGGGGGACACCTGGTGCTCAGCTTCAAAAGCGGTTTCTGCAATGAATATTCCACAGTTCGATGGGTCCGAATGCCGGGGCCTCTGGCGGCGGCCTGCGGCTTTACTTACCAGGAATTTTCCAACCTCAAGAAGGAACTTCTCCTGAAAGGGGACCCTTTTCAGGCAGGAGAGCAGAACCGGGTCTCGTCTTGGGCGGAATTCCTGCTGCCCAGTGCGGCCAGGCCATTGGCCTATTACGACCATCCTTTCTTTGGCAAGTACGCGGCAATCACTCGAAACCAGTTTGGGAAAGGAACTTTGACCTACGAGGGGACCGTTTTGTCCGATGTCCTACAGTCCAAGGTACTATTGGACGTTTTGCGTGCCACCGGACTGGCGGGGCTCGACCAGCAGCTTGCGGCTCCACTCAAGGTCAAACATGGAATTGGCAATTCCGGGAAGCGGATCCACTTCTACCTCAACTATTCCGGCCAATCACAAACGTTTAATTATCCTTACCCGGAAGCGACAGACCTGCTTTCCGGAAAGACTTTCGGTAAAGGCCAGAGTTGCACTCTGCAGGCGTGGGATGTGGCGATTCTGGAAGAACGATAGAGAGAACGCCGCCTGGGGTGCGGTGGGAAGAGAACCGCCAGCTCTGTGAAAGCCTCACCGACTTTCAATGTGATGTGGGCCAAGTTCCCGACCTGGAGCCAGCAAAGCTACTGCAGGCATTGACCCGACACAATTATGCGACCTTCAATGAACTGAATTCATATAGGAGCGAGACATGGCAAAACAAATGACAATGGGTCTGATTATCGGAAACCGGGGGTTCTTCCCCGATCACCTGGCAAAATCCGGACGCGATGAGATGATTGATGTGCTGAAGAAGGCTGGTATGAAGGCGGTGGTTCTCGGGCCGGAAGATTCTAAATACGGTGCCGTTGAAACCCGCCAGGAAGCTAAGAAATGCGCCGAGTTGTTCAAGGCCAACAAAGAAAGCATCGATGGAGTCATTGTCTCACTGCCCAATTTCGGCGACGAGCGGGCCGTGGCCGAGACTCTCCGGATGGCTGGTTTAAACGTGCCGGTGCTGATTCAGGCGACCCCCGATTCCGCTGGGAAAATGACCATTCAATTCCGGCGGGACAGCTTTTGCGGAAAGATGTCGGTTTGCAATAACCTGACTCAGTACGGAATTCCCTATTCGTTGACCACTCTGCACACAGAAGCGCCCGATTCTGACCAATTCCAGAAAGACCTGGATTGGTTTGCCAAGGTGTACCGGGTTACGAACGGGCTAAGGAAGGCGCGAATTGGAGCCATTGGAGCCCGGCCCGCCGCTTTTAATACGGTACGCTATAGCGAAAAACTTCTTGAGCAATATGGGATCTGCGTGGAGACTGTGGATCTTTCTGAAATCCTGGGGCGCATCGCCAGGCTGAAAGACACCGATGACCTGGTCCAGAAGAAATTGAAGGCGATACAGGATTATGTGGCCACCCAGGGGGTTCCCCAGGAATCGCTGTTGCGGATAGCCAAGTTGGCCTCTGTCACGGAGACCTGGATGAAAGAGACTGACGTAGTGATCAGCGCAGTCCAATGCTGGACGGCCATCGAGGAGTATTACGGCGTTGTTCCTTGCACGATGATGAGCATGATGAGCGATCAGCTCATGCCAAGTGCCTGTGAGGTGGATGTGTGTGGCGTCGTTGGCATGTACGCTCTACAACTGGCTTCCGGTACGCCCAGTGCTCTCTTGGACTGGAACAACAATTACGGTGATGACCCGAACAAAGCAGTTTGCTTCCATTGCAGCAACCTGCCCAAGCACTTCTTCAGCGATTTCAGGATGGACTACCAGGAGATTATTGCCGGGAGCGTCGGGAAGCTCAACACTTATGGCACTGTGGTCGGGCGGGTGAAGGCCAGTCCGATGAGCTTCGCCCGAGTCTCTACCAATGACCAGCTCGGCATCATCTCGACCTATGTCGGTGAAGGGCAGTTTACCAACGATTCGCTGGAAACCTTCGGCGGGGCGGGCGTTGTGGAGATTCCGAAGATGCAGGATTTGCTGCGCTATATCTGTGAAAACGGGTTTGAACATCACGTGGCGGCCAACTTGTCATCAGTGGCCAGTCCGCTGGCTGAGGCTTTCGGCAAGTACCTCGGATGGGACGTCTATTGGCATCGCTAAATTCAAAGGCCAGGGGTTGGGGGCTGGAACCTCGGGGTAGTGCCAGGACACGAGCAGGTCCAAAGCAACAGGGCAACAGGACCAAGAATTGGGGCGAAACGGCGAAGTCGTCGGGTAGAAGTGAACCTACGGGCAGGAGCAATCATCATGGCGATTGTAGCAGGGGTTGATTTCGGGACGCTCAGCGTACGGGTATCCATTTTTGACAGCTCGAAAGGACGCCTGGGTTCGGCCACTGCCGAGTACCCGCTCCATCGCAAGAGGAAGGATCCGGATCATGCCACCCAGAGCCACCAGGACCATATGAACGCGCTGAGGCTGGCCACTCAGCAGGCGCTCGACAATGCCGGCGTCTTAGGCCGTGAGGTGGCCGCGATTGCTCTCGACACCACCGGATCCAGCGTTGTTCCAGTAGGGGAGGGGCTTGAGCCTCTGGATGATTACTATCTCTGGTGTGACCACCGCGCCAAACGGGAAGCCGCCTTGATCACTGAGATGGCGCACGCTGACAAGCTCGAGACCATCGAATGGTACGGCGGGATCTATTCTTCGGAATGGGGATTTGCCAAGCTGCTCCACTGGCTGAGAAACAACCCCGGCAAGCGCGACCGGATGGTGACAGCCCTGGAACACTGTGACATGGTTGCTTCCGTGTTGTGTGGGATTCGCGACCCCCTGCAAATTCCCCGCAGCATTTGCGCCATGGGTCACAAATGGATGTGGAACGAATCCCTGGGCGGTCTGCCGCCCGAGACTTTCCTGGTTCGGGTTGACCCGTTGCTGGAAGGTGTGCGCGAAGCCTTGCATGGAAGATATGCAACTTCCGAGAAGATCGCGGGACACTTGACATCGGAATGGGCTGAGAAGCTGGGTCTGAAGGTTGGAATCCCCATTCCAGTGGGGGCTTTTGACGCGCATTGGGACGCCATCGGTGCGGGGGTTCGCGAAGGTGATGTCGTCAACGTAGTGGGAACTTCCACCTGTATCATGGCCATTGCCCGCCAGGTGGATCTCATCCCAGGCGTTTGTGGTGTGGTCAAGGGATCGATTCACCCCGATTATTACGGTATTGAGGCAGGACTGTCTGCCACGGGAGATATCTTTGATGCCGTATCCCGTCGTGCAGGCTCCAGTGTAGCGGAGCTTTCCCGGGGGCTCGAGCGATTCAAGGGTGGGCAGACCGGCCTGCTGCGCATGACCTGGGACAACGGTGACCGGACAGTGCTGGTGAACCCTGACCTTGGAGAAGTAACGTTAGGCTGGAACCTGACCCACACCTCCCAGGATGAGTTGTTTGCCGCCATGGAGGGCACAGCCTTCCACACTCGTGTGATCCTCGAAAGGATGGCTGAGCACGGTGTCTCGATCCAGCGGGTCATCAACGGCGGTGGCATCCCCCAGAAGAACGAGACTTTGAATCGTGTCTACGCCAACGTTTTGAACAAACCGGTCCTGGTGCCCGAGAGCGAGGTCACCAGCCTGGGGTCCGCCATCTTTGCCTTCCTGGCGGCGGGGGCATTCAGGACTGTCGAGGAAGCCCAGGCTGCGCTATGCCCGAAATTCCGGACCGTCATGCCCGAACCTTCCGAAGCCTCCCGTTATGAGAAGCTTTACCCGCTCTATAAGAACCTGTACTTTGCCTTGGGCCGTCCCGACTCGCCTCCGTCGGCGATCGGGGGAATCCTTCCCGCCCTGCGGGCCATCTCTGAGGAGGCCCGTCAGTCTTAAGTTTTGGGATGTATTGAATTCATCAATCACACATCGTAATAGAAACGGAGAAGAACAATGTCTCAAGTCAGTTGGGTTCAGTCTGCCGCCGAAACCATGGGCAATCGCCAGATCAATCAATCGATCCTGGTGGGGTTTGACGGCTTTGTGGACGAAATCATACACCTCGTGGATGAGAGACAGGATGCGGACCATTTTACGCGGATTAATTCAATGGCTGCTTATGGCGAACGGGTGGCACAGGCTGCCGGCAAGAGCTGCAATGTGGAGATGGTTGTCAACCAGATGAAACTCGGCGGCAATGGGCCGATTATGGGCGATTCGTTACAGGCCCAGGGTTATAAAATCACTTATATGGGAGCTTTGGGCAAAGAGAGGGTTCATCCGGTATTTGAGAAATTCGCCTCCCAATGTGCCAGAGTGGTCTTCTGGGCCGATCCGGCGCACACAGACGCGTTGGAGTTTCTGGATGGCAAGGTGATGATGGGGAAACTGCAGCCTCTAAGGGATGTCAACTGGGATCAACTGACAGGCAGGGTCCCGGTTGGTGAGTTGCAGACCCTCCTTGACGAAGTCAGCCTGGTGGCCTGCACCAACTGGACCATGTTGCCATTCATGAACTCCATTCTCATTGGCTTGAAGGGTCTCCTGGGTCAGTGCAAACAGCGGAAATCGGTCTTCATCGACCTGGCCGATCCCAAAAAGCGGACGGTGGCGGATATTCGCGAAGTCCTTGAACTGCTCGGCTCCATGCAGAAAGTGGCCAATATCATTCTGGGGCTCAACGAAGACGAGTCAGCACAAATCGCCAAGGTGTTGAATATTCATGCCGGGCTGGACGTGAAAGAGCTGGCTGCGGACATCCGTGGAACGGTCGGTCTCCATATGGTCGTCATTCATCCGGTAAAAGAGGCTGCTGCGGCCGATGCAAATGGCGCTCATTGGGTTGCCGGCCCCTACGCCCCGGTTCCAAAACTCACCACGGGAGCCGGTGATAATTTCAATGCCGGATTTTGTAATGGTTATCTGGCGGGACTCCCGCCGGAACAATGCCTGGCTGCGGGTGTCTGTACCTCAGGGTTCTATGTGCGGAACTGTCGCCCTCCCAAGCAGCAGGAATTAGTGGCATTCATGAAACGGTGGGCGGCAATCGACTGCGGGGGAATTGACTAGCACGTACGGTTAGGAGGCGGTGCGTTTGTTCTTCGTCTTCGCGACCCAGCGCGGGGCCGAGTCGGTTTTCTGCCGGAGAATGAGGTTCAGCTGTGCGGCATGGTGCTGGACGTGGCGCATGTTGTACAAAAGTAACTCCGCAACGCTGAGCTGTCACCGTGTCAGGTGTTGAACCGAATGTACCGGTCTTCTTGTCCAGCATCCTCCTTCGAGTAGCTGACAGCATGGACCTGCTCACCTGCAGGATTCTTTAATGTGATAGTTCCGCCCTGGTTGCTGAGTTGCGCGGTGCTCCCCGACAAGACCACAGCGCAGGACTCGCCGCCCGCTAATCGCACGCCATGCAGGTTCTCAATGTTGTTATTCTTGTCGGTGATGCTCCACCCGGTCAGATCCACTGACTCGGTGGTCGTATTTCCGATCACGACAACTTCTTTGCCCGGGTCTTCCCCCTTGGGGTTGACGAGGGCCCGTTCGATGTACACCATCGGATGGGTCACGGGTGTTGGCCCATCGTCTCCGTCCGGATCAGGCGAACCTCCAGCCGGAATTAGCCGAGCCTCCGGTAAGCGGTGCCCGGTAGCGTTGTCCGTGGGCAGCCACTGCGTCTCAAACCTGAGAAAGAGTCCGACGTGTCGGGATCCAAATCGGAGAACTAACCCGCCGTCCTGGAAAACGCCATTATCCTGTGCGAAAGAACCGGGCTTCGGATTACCCTGGTTCATGTGTATATCATGCACCCCCTGGGCAGTGTGAAACTCATGGTCGATCGGCCGGGGGTTAGGAGGTTGGCCGGGCTCCGGGAATTTGGCTCCGAAGACGAAAAGTTCACCCTTCTGATCTCGCAGTTGCTTCAAATAACCAACCAATATATCTTGCAGATCGTCGGTGGAACCCGGGCCGGTAGGAGGGACAGCCACGCCGGTCGGCCAGTCGAACAATGGAGCCCGAAAGTAGTCTAAGGCAGAAGAAGCAGAGCGCACAGCTGGCGAGAGTAGTGTGTACCCGGCGGCGACTTGCGGCAGTGCGGCCAGGATTGGGTGGTTCTGGAGCGGGTCCGCCCGGTGAAAGACCACGCGCGACTGGTCCCCGGATAAGACATTGACCGCCACACGCCACGCCTGGTTATGACCATCGACCACTCGGATCTGAAGATGCGGTGTGCTGAGGTCATCTTCACGCTTGAAGATATCGACCTGTCCTCGCAAAATTCCATAATGCAGCGCCATATTTACTCTCCTCGTTCTAATTGCCTGAGAACATTTCGCAAACGCTGAACCATCAAGACCCCGGTCAAAACGATTTGCCCTCGGTCGAGGGCCTGCCGCATGGTAGCGCACATCTTACCACCGCATTACCACAAGTCTCTCCTGGCATTCTGACTCGCATATATATTCATGTGCGGTCCTCCAGCCTCGGGGCCAGGTTCACCGCTTCCGGGGTTTCCCCCTGACTTTAGGGGGCATGGGGTCGGACCAAGCTAAGATATTGTGTGGCGGAGAGTTCGATTCCACAAGAGAGTGTTTTCCAGGCTTAAATGGCCCTTTTTGCCACCAAAAAGGGCCCGATAAGTAGCTTCACTTTCTCTCAAATGGCATCTCCCCTCAGCGGGCAAAATCTCTCGCCCTTTGGCCCTGCCCCCCAGTTGCTTCTGGAAAGTCTCAACAAACTCCGGGCTACCCACTGCCAGGCTCTCCGTCCACAGGCTTTGTCGCACCGCAGCCTTCCGTTTCAGTGCGGCCTCCACTCCCGTCCGACAAGACTGCTACCAATCGCCCAGGCTGTTGACTCCCACCCATCTCCTCAGCTGCTCCTCCTCAATGATTCGGTAGCGAGTTTTGGGATGCTGGATTTCCACATACCCACAATCCGGCCATTGCTCCGGATACGTCGCTACCCCAGCCCGTATCCTGTTCAAATCGATGTAGACTAGACACTGTCGCAAATGCTCGCCCGATTCCACCGCTGTGGCATGGTAGCGGTCTTCCCAGTAGGCTCCTTGGCGCTGCTTTCTCTGGTTGTACAGTTGACCGCTGCGTCCAGCCACCACCTGCAGAGAATGGGGGATAACCTCCCGTCGTTGCCGATCATAGACCAGCAGATGAATGTGATTTGAGGTGACCCTGTAATCCAGCACATACAGGCCAAAGCGTTTTCTGGCCTCAAAAAGCCAATCGATCCGCGCCTGACGATCCCGAGCAAACTTCAAGAGAAACTGCCGCTGGTGACAACGATGCCTCAAGTGCCAAACTTGTCCAGACAGAAAATACCGGTTGGCTCTGGCCATGTCGGAGTCCTCTTCTTAAAGGTCCTTATTGCGGCCAAAAAAGTGGATTTAAGGCCCGAATTCGCCCCCTAATTCCAGCGATCTGCAAGTGAATCAGCTGCTTCGCTTGGTCCGACCCCATTCTTATTTCTATAAAGTGAGCTCCAAGCTTCGCTTGGCGCGCCAAGTACGGCATCAGTTTGCGGTTACATCAGAATGAGGCTTGGCACTCAACGAATCTGGATAGTATCGAGGAAGCACACGTAAATTGCTA